>DOIU01000039.1:0-2872 GCA_003511825.1 Gammaproteobacteria bacterium
CGGCACTGTCTTGCAGTTCTTCGATGAAGTCCAAGGCGCGTGCTTGGCGTGCTGCTCGGAGCACGTCGTCGCGTGTGGCTTCCGGTCGGCCGTAGACGATATTGTCGTAGACCGAGCGGTGCATCAGGGCGGTATCTTGGGTCACCACGCCGATTTGCGCGCGTAACTCATGTTGCGCCAGCCGGTGAATGGCTTGGCCGTCGAGTGTGATTTGCCCACTGTTCAGGTCAAACAGGCGTAACAGCAGGTTGACCAGGGTCGACTTGCCTGCACCACTGATGCCGACCAGGCCAATTTTCTCGCCGCCGCGAATGTTTAAATCAAAGTCTTTAAACACACCTGCTTGGCCGGGGTAGGCGAAGCTGATCCGATCAAAGTGAATATCGCCGCGTTGGAATTGCAGTGGCTTCGGTGCGACGGGATCGGTAATTTGGACGGGGCGCGCCAGCATCTTTGCGCCGTCATGCACGGTGCCAAGGTTTTCAAACAGGTGGTTCAGCTCCCAGCCAATCCAATGTGACATACCTTCCAACCGCAGCACCAGCGCCACGCACACCGCTACGGCACCCGCGCCGACGTCGCCTTGATGCCACAACCACAGTGACAAGGCACCAGTGCTCAGCAGCAATGCGGCATAGAGTGTCGTAAACACGGCCTCATACAGCGTGGCCAGACGCATCTGCGCATCCACGGGTTCGCGAAAGTCTTCCATGGCACGGCGTGCCCAGGCGGCTTCGCGCTGTGCGTGGGCAAAGAGCTTGACGGTGTGGATATGCGCGTAGGCGTCCGTCACGCGCCCCGTGAGGACAGAGCGTGCATCGGATTGACGTTCAGAGACCTGTTTAAAGCGCGGCAAGAACCAGCGCACACCCAAGCCATACAGCACTAGCCATACGGTAAACGGAATGGCAAGCAGGGGGTCAAGGCTAATCACCAAGGCGAGGATACCGATCAAATACGTGCCGACGTAGACGAAAACATCGGTCAGTTTCGCCATTGCATCACGCACAGCCACAGCGGTTTGCATCATTTTGGTGGCGATGCGTCCGGCGAATTCGTCCTGATAAAAAGCAGCGCTTTGCTCCAGCAAATAGCGATGAAACAGCCAGCGCAATTTGGCGGGGAAATTCCCAAACAAGCCTTGGTGTAGCGTCATATTAAACAGCAGGGCCAGTACCGGTAGCATCACCGTCGCACAGGCCGCCAATATCAGCGTGGTACCTTCCTCTGCCAGCAGCGTTGCCGGTGTGTGTGTGCCCAATGCATCAATGAGGCGACCGAGTACCGAGAACAGCCACAGCTCGACCAACGCATAACTGGCTGCACCGACAGCGATGGCGGCAAAAATCGGCCAGTGCGGTCGTGAGAAGTAAGCGATAAAACGCCACAAACCGCTGGGCGGTTGGGTGGCAGGTGTCTCGGGGAAGGGTTCAATCAGCGATTCGAACCAGCGAAATAAGGCGTTCAAGGGACCTTTTCCATGCTCGGGCAAAAGGTCTATTGTCGCACGTCCGCAGGCACGAGCGATACCGATGAAGCGCATGAACCGCGTGGCGATCATCACGCACAGGCCAGCGCTTGTGGTTGAGCGTTCCGTATAGGGGGAGAGTGGTTGTTAGAGCCGGTGCGCGATGACGTCAATTACGTTTGAGGTCTAAGACGCCATGGGGTGGCCGTGTGCCACCCCGCGTGTGTCAGAGATGCGATACGGCTTCGCTATTGCTTGGTTGCCTGCAGAGCGCTCTCGATCCAGCCATCAAAGACAGCTTGGTTCGCCTTAATCCAGGCGTTAGCGTGACGCTCAATGTCTTTATCAGAATCCTCGCCGTCGCGCATGCGCAGGTTCTGCGCCGAAATGTCATTGTTTGACAGCGTCATGATTTCAAACAGCTTGGCGGTAGCGGGATTGTTCTTGGCAAACGTTAAATTCGCAATGATGCGCTGCGTATTCGCTTGGAAACCGTAATTATAACCATCAGATAACTCTGTGCTGATGTCTTTGCGCGCCTCTGGCAATGCTGAAAATGGTACCTGCAGCCACGTGACGTCCTTACCAGGTATCAGTACACCACTTACCCAGTAGGGTGTCCATGTGTAATACAATACCGGTTGGCCTTCTTTTTGGCGTGCGATGGTGTCAGCGATAATGGCGGAATAGGCACCTTGATTGTGGGTGATCGTGTCACGCAGCTCATAGGCATCCAGGTGATGCTCAATCACTTTTTCACACCCCCAGCCAGGGTTACAGCCCGCGAGATCTGCTTTGCCGTCACCATCGGCATCAAACAATTTTGCCAGCTTGGGGTCCTTGAGTTGGTCGATGTGTGTAATGTTGTATTGATCTGCAGTCGCTTTATCAATCAGATAGCCCTGCAAAGCGCCGCCTGAGTAAACACCTTGGCGATAGATTTTTTCATCGCCGCCGGCTTTATTAAAAAAGTCGATATGCAACGGGTCCCAGTGGTCCGCGAGGAAGGTCCCGTCACCGTTGGCGATGGCGACGTGCCCGGCAGCATATTCGATCTCTTTGATCGGCTCGACGGTATACCCCAGTTTTTCCAGTGCTTTCATCACCAAGAGTGTTTGAAACGTCTCTTCGGCAATAGAACTCTTGAGTGGCACAACGGTTTTTCCCTTGCCCGGTAAGTCGGCGAATACCGTAGGCGACAGGCTGAGCACAGTGCCTGCCATCAGCGGGAGTGCGATTTTTCGTAAGTGTTTTGCAATATCCATAGTGAGTCCTTGTTGGGGAACAGTGATTGAGGTCTTAAGATTTGGTTGATTTTCGCTTGGCGGCGCTGCGCGACCCCATGGCTTGGGTCATGCGATCCAGGGTGATGGCTAAGAGTACAATGCCGAGACCGCCGACCGC
>DOIU01000039.1:3158-3473 GCA_003511825.1 Gammaproteobacteria bacterium
CAATGCCGAGACCGCCGACCGCGGCCAATCCCATATCCAGCCGTCCGATGCCGCGCAGCACCATTTGACCGAGTCCGCCGACCGCGATCATTGACGCAATAACAACCATGGACAATGCCAGCATCAAGGTTTGATTGATGCCTGCCATGATCGTCGGCATCGCCAGCGGCAGCTGGACCTTGAACAGCAGCTGGCGGTCACTCGCGCCAAAGGCACGCGCGGCTTCGATAAGATCTTCCGGGACTTGCCGTATGCCGAGGTTGGTGAGGCGGATGAGCGGTGGCAATGCGAAGATAATAGTCACTACAACTCCGG
>DOIU01000368.1 GCA_003511825.1 Gammaproteobacteria bacterium
CGCGGGTCAGGCCCACCGCTCGGAAACACCATACCCCAGGGCACATCGGTTACGCGCCCCCAGAGTTCACCATTGATGAAGTTACCGATACGCCCAGCCCCCAGCCCGATGGGTACGACCGGCGCGATCAAGTCGGCCACCTGGAAAAACGTCCGCCCAGTCTTGCGTGCATAGAGGTAAAACGCGATCAACACGCCAATCAAGCCGCCATGAAACGCCATGCCGCCCTGCCAGATGCGAAAAATGATGAGCGGATTGTCGACAAAGGCACCGAAGTTGTAAAACAGGATGTAGCCGATACGCCCACCCAGAATCACCCCCAATGCGATATAAAACACCAAGTCACCGATTTCATCGGGATTCCAGCCGGAATTCGGCTTGCGCGCACGGTATTTGGCCAACCACCAGCCACCGAAAAACCCAACGAGGTACATCAGCCCGTACCAATGTATTTTAACTGGCCCTATGGCAAGCGCGACGGGGTCAATGTCGGGATAGGTCAGCATATATATGTCTCTGGCAGGTGATGGTCATTGCCGAAAGACGCCACTCACGTCGGCGTCACAGACGCCGGAGTATAGCATTCACCCAAGGATGGTGAGATTAAGAATGGTTGAGGTAGAGGGGTAAAATCAGTTGATGGCCGTCGCCACAGACCGCCACTCGTCCATCAAGTCGCTGAAACTGCCAGGGCCAGACGGTCGTGCCAAGAAAAAGCCCTGAACCTGATCGCACCCTAATTCGCGGATGTCACTCAGCTGCTCGTCAGACTCGACGCCTTCAGCGAGAATCTTCACATCAAGATCTCGGCCCATGGCGACCAAGGCATTGATGATCGCGCGATTGGCGCGGTCCTTTTGCAGGCCCTGGATAAAGGTTTGATCAATTTTCAGCAGGGACACTGGCAAACTGCGCAAGGCGGCGAGCGAGGTCGCCCCTTTGCCGAAATCGTCAATCGAAATGCGAAAACCGATTTCCGCCAGCTCACACAGCACGGTCTTCACGCGCGCAAGATTCTCCGCAACGCAGACTTCGGCGATCTCAAACTCAATGCGATCAGCACTGGCATTGTGCGTATCCATAATCGCCTTGAAATTCCCCACCAAACCCTCGTCTTGTAACTGTCGAGCAGAGAGATTGATGGAGACCTGGAACTCATCAAAGCCGGCATCGTCTGCCTGCGCAATGAGGCGGCAAGCATCGCGCAACACGCATTCACCCAAATCTGCGACTAAGCCACTGGACTCTGCCAAGGGCATAAAGTCAGCCGGCAGCAGCAGCCCCTGCTGCGGATGGCGCCAGCGCACTAGCGCTTCTGCACCGATGATTTTACCGCTGTGTAAATTGATGCGTGGCTGGAACCATGTGTCCAGCTGGCTGCCCTTCAGGCCATCAGAAAGCTCACGGGCACGCAGCAGATTGTCATCAGCACCGGCGCCGGCCATGTCGGCTGTGTAAAGGGCGCCGCGATTCACCCCTTCTCGGCGTGCGGCCATACGTGCCCGGACCGTTTGGATGAGCAGTGCACCCGATTCACTGCCGTCGCGTGGAAAGCGACTGATGCCAGCATTACCCGAGACGGTTACTTCACCCTCCGAGAGCGAGTAGGTCTTGGCGAGTTCGTCCAACAAAATCTGCGCAACTGCCAGCAGATCTTCGTCGTGGACATTGTCGGCGAGCTCTATGGCAAGCCCAAATTCGTCTTCACCAACACGTGCGATGTGCACACCATGGCTGTCGGCCACGATATTGCTCAGCAATGCCTCATCGGCCAGCTGCTCCTGCAGTCGTTGCGTCGCACTCAGCAGAATCTCGTTACCCGTGGCATAACCAAACGTATCGTTAACGCAGCCAAAAGCTTCAAAATCCAGGGTGATGACTGCAATGGGGCCGGCGTCATCGGCATTGATCAGCACCTCCAAATGGTGCAGAAAGTTCTCACGATTGGCGATGCCGGTGAGACGATCAAGATCAGAGACAAACTTCAGACGACTGCCGTAGCGCTCAATATCATTGTGCTCAATATGAAACACCGGCGTCTCTGCAACAGCATCGGCACTGGCCTCCGCATATAAGCGATCGGCGGTGTTGCGCAGAATCACTTCAAACAGCTTGAGCAGCACGCCGTCAATCATGCCTTGATCAGGTAAGACACCGACCATTAAACCGAGCACGCTGTCATCGCTGCGAATGGGGTGGTAAACGAGCCACTCACCATCGACGCTGGATTCCTTCAGCGCCGGCTTATTGCTTTGCAAGACGCGCACGAGCGCACCGGTTTCGCGCAAGCGGGCCAACTCGCCATGGATGCGGTTCTCACAGCCTTGGGGAGCAACGTCATAGAGCTCAAACATGCGATTGGCGTTCACCCACATGATGCCGCAGGCGCTGAACTCAAAAATATCACTGACGCCGTCCACAAGCTGGGTCAGGATAAGCCGTTGCTCGCTGGCATCACTGCCCGGAATGGTGACGAGATTATCCGCCAGAAAATCCAGCGCAGATATCTGCTTCTCTCGCAGTCGACTGCTGCGACGAAGACGCTCCCGCAGTCGCCCTTCCTGTTGTGACATGATGTCCTGACGCAGGCGTCGGGCACCCAGAGTTTTGGAGTTAACTGCTGAAGCTGAGGTCATATTATATGAAGTGATAAAGCAATAAAATCCAGTGGCATCCCTGTGACGATTGCACAACGAAAGATTGAGGAAGAACGGCTGTATTGTCCGGTGGCACACATCCGTAATGACCGTCAATCACATATCCAGGGCTGTATTATTCAATGCGGTAGCAGCCAAGCATATAACAGCAACATCTGCTCTCGCTTGCGCGTCATTGCATCACGATGCGACTGATTTTGCAAGACAAAAATCCATTTTTCCACGCCTGTATTAGAATCTAATCAGCAACTTGCGGGGCTTTTGTATATTTTTTTATCAACTACTCTTGACAGCACAGATTTAGCCGCCAGAGCCGGCCACAATCACGTGCATCACTGCTCGCGTGTGCACGTCCAGTGATCAGAGTAACCGAGCGCAAAAGGCTTTGAGATACGCTGTCTCGGGCATTGCGGCATTCACGGGATGATCAGGACCCTGCCCGCCCTGTTGCAATATCTGCAATTCACGCCCCTGCTTGCGGGCACCGCGGAGCATGGCAGTTTTGAGTGCGTTGGCCTGCAAATGCTGTGAACACGACGCTGAGATCAGGATGCCGTGAGGACTCAACAAGCGGCAGGCGAGCTGGTTGATCTGTTCGTATTGACGTAATCCGGCACGCTGGTCTTTTTTGCGCTTGATGAAGGCAGGCGGATCAAGCACAACAATATCAAATTGCTCAGAGGCGTCTGCAAGGGCGCGCAATACGTCTGCGGCATCGCCTTGCAGGCTGCGAAAACGGCCATCAACCCCATTCAGGCGGGCATTGTGTTCAGCAGATGCCAGGGCAGCGGCAGACGCGTCTATTGCAGTCACCGATGCAGCGTTCCCGATCAGCGCATTCAGTGACCACGCACCCGCGTACGAAAATACGTCCAAGACGCGCTTATCGGCCGACAACTGCTGTAACCATCGCCGGTTTTCGCGGTGGTCATAAAACCAGCCGGTTTTCTGGCC
>DOIU01000366.1:0-2095 GCA_003511825.1 Gammaproteobacteria bacterium
AATCAGGCTCTCTTGACTATGTTGTATCGCTCGGGTAACTGCCGCTGTCGGCGTGGCGCTGCCGTGTAAAATTTGTCGCATAATGCTTCCTTCCATGCGTGGGAATATACCAAGGGATCAAAGTCCGGGACTAAACAGCTAGAGTAAAATTTCTCTGCGATGCGGAACGCTGCATTGAATGTAACGCCTGCGTAACCGCCTGTAAGAACGAGCATGAGGTGCCTTGGGGTATCAACCGGCGCAAAGTTGTAACCATTGGTGACGGCAAGCCCGGTGAGCGATCGGTTTCGATTGCCTGTATGCATTGTTCAGATGCGCCGTGTATGGCCGTTTGCCCGACCGACTGTTTTTACCAAACAGCCGATGGCATTGTTCTGCACTCCAAGGATCTGTGCATCGGTTGTGGTTACTGCTTTTATGCGTGCCCGTTCGGTGCGCCGCAGTTTCCGCAGGCTGGCAATTTTGGATCGCGTGGCAAAATGGACAAATGTACATTCTGTGCCGGTGGCCCCGAAGAAGATCATTCGGCGGCGGAATTCCAGAAATACGGACGCAACCGTATTGCCGAAGGCAAGCTGCCGATCTGTGCCGAGATGTGTTCCACCAAAGCCCTGTTGGCAGGCGACGGCAACACGGTTTCCTCGATCTACCGTGAGCGCGTGGTTGCTCGCGGATTTGGGTCGGGCGCTTGGGGTTGGGGCACGGCCTACAACCGAAAAGGCGGCTAATTCAACCGCTTGAGAAATAATTTTGCAGGGCGGTATTTGTATCGCCCTGCGGGCTGATGCACCCAAGGAGCAACCTATGTTGGCTAGAACAATCATTACTGCAATGCTGTCTATTATCCTGATGCTCGGTGCCGTAGGCAGTTCAGCCGCACAAGAGAAATCTGACCCGAGAGCCAAAACGGGGGGGGGCGCAAACACTGGAAGATATATTGGCGCGTCAGCAGGGCCAAAATATAGATGACGAATTCAGGCGCAACGCTATTGGAACCCAGACCGATAATTCCGGCCTGCCGACGCAACTGGGCACATTGGGTGGGGCCTCTGACGCAGAATTATGGCGTAGTCTTCGGTTTGGAACGGCAGATCTGACCTCGGCAATTAATTCGCCCGAGGGTAATGTGGTTATTCAGGATGGCGGCATGCGCTGGCTGCAATGGCGTGCCGGCCCCGTGCGCACCTATGGCGGCTACCTTTTGCTGGGGATGCTTGGGGTCTTGTTATTGTTTTATCTGATCCGCGGCAGGATCTTGATCGAGGGTGAAAAAACCGGAGAGACCGTTTTGCGCTTCAAGGTGATCGAACGGATTGCCCACTGGACCATGGCGATTCCATTCGTGCTGCTGGCGATAACCGGGCTGATATTACTGTTCGGACGGGTGGCGCTGATACCTCTATTCGGGCATGATGTTTTCACACCAATTGCCATTGTCGGAAAATTTGTTCACAATTATCTGGCATGGCCCTTTATGCTTGGCGTGATCATGAGCTTTGTTTTATGGGCCTGGAAAAATCTGCCCGAAAAAACCGATATCGCCTGGGTTCTGAAGGCCGGCGGGCTGTTCACCAGGGGCGTGCATCCATCCGCAGGCAAGTTTAACGCCGGCGAGAAGTTAATATTTTGGTCTGTAATGCTTTTCGGAGTCATGGTTTCGGCCACTGGTCTTAGTTTGTTATTTCCCTTTCAGATCCCGATGTTCACGCCGGTTTTCGAGTTGCTGAACTTCACCGGAATTCCGCAGATTCTTGGCTTCGGAGAGCTGAACACAGCCCTTGCGCCGCAGGAAGAAATGCAATTTGCGCAGCTCTGGCATATGATAATAGCTTTCGTTTACATGGCAATCGTGATGGCCCACATATATTTGGGAAGTGTAGGCATGGAGGGCGCATTGAGTTCAATGACCAAAGGCACAGTCGAGGTGCAATGGGCAAAAGAACACCATGACTTGTGGTATAAAGATGTGGTAAAAGAAAGCGCAGAAAAGACGCAGGTAGAATGATACCAACCCAGGAACATCAGGCTGTGACAATCAAGCTTCTGAAAAACCAAGGTCAATCGAAAAATTCCGGTGCTGAATTTGGTGCTGAAT
>DOIU01000366.1:2440-3792 GCA_003511825.1 Gammaproteobacteria bacterium
GCTATCGTCAGTGCTGATTGTCGATGATGAGCCTGGCATGCGGAATTTTTTAACCAAAATACTCGGGCCTCGCTGTCGGCGTGTGGAAAGTGCTAGCAACGTTGAGCAGGCCTCTGAGCTGCTGGACCACATCCATTTTGATATTGTTATTCTTGATAATATCATGCCGGGCACCACCGGCCTTGAATGGCTAAGACAGCAACGAAAGCGCGGTTTTTTTGCCGATACGATTCTGATCACAGCCTTTGCTGATTTTGAAATCGCTATTACCGCCTTGCGCGCAGGGGTTACCGATTTCGTTTTGAAACCGTTCCGCTCTAACCAGATACTGAACGCTGTTGCGCGTTGTTTTGACCGCCAAGAACTTCGGCGTGAAAACTATCTGCTCAGGCATGAGTTATCCTCCGACAGGCTCTGCGCCCATGGTCGGCTCTTGGGTCGCTCGCCCGAAATTTCCAGTATCCGTGAAACCCCTGAACGCATCGCCCCGCTTCCCACCTCGGTTCTGTTCACGGGGGCAAGCGGAACTGGAAAAGAGCTGGTCGCGCGCACGTTACACGGAATGTCTGACCGTGCCGAGCACCTGTTTGTCCCCGTGAACTGCGCGGCGATATCCCCGAAGCAATTGCCAATGAGCTGTTTGGCTATATCTCGCATGACCCTGTTAAGGGCGATTGCCAGCAGGATGGGTTGTTGTTTCATGCCCGTGGCGGCACTCTGTTTCTGGATGAAATTATTGAGTTGCCGCTAAAGGTTCAGGGCATGCTTTTGCGGGTGATCGAAGACATGCGCATTCGCCCGATAGGGTCTTTGCGCGAGGTGCCGCTGGATTTGCGGTTTATGTTTGCGACCAATGCCGATCTGGAAAGCGCCGTTGCCGAGGGCCGGTTTCGTACGGAGCTGTTCCACCGGATCAATGTGATGAACATCAAGATGCCAAGCCTGATCCAACGCAAGGGGGATCTGGTCGAGCTGAGTGCCATGTTCATGCAGCGGATTTCCGATGAACTTGGGGTCAAGCCTCTGCCATTGAGCGAAAGTGTGATGTTGAAGCTTTCAAGCTATGACTGGCCGGGCAATGTACGCGAGTTGCGCAACCTGATTGAGCGATCTCTCATCCTTGGGGAGTTTCCACCAGAATTCAGCGACGCCAGCCAAAGCACGGAACTTGCTGTGGATTCGCTGGCAGCGGTTGAGCAACGCCATATCCTGAACGTGCTGGGCGATTGCAGCGGCAACCGTGCCGAGGCTGCACGCCGTTTGGGGTGTCGCGCAAAACCATAGATCGAAAATGCGCCATGTGGGAGGTATAAGTCCGGGTGCTCCTGTCCCGTGAATGCTGACGCCACGCG
>DOIU01000406.1 GCA_003511825.1 Gammaproteobacteria bacterium
CCTGCGGATGACTTGACTGACCCTTCACCGGCGACCACGTTCTCTCACTTGGACGCAACACTGGTACTGTCGCGTAACATTGCTGAGCTGGGTATCTACCCGGCGGTAGATCCTCTGGATTCCACGTCTCGTCAGCTCGATGCGCAGATTATCGGTGAAGAGCACTACGGTGTCGCGCGTGACGTCCAAGGTGTCCTGCAGCGCTATAAAGAACTGCAAGATATCATCGCGATTCTGGGTATGGACGAATTGTCTGATGAAGATAAGCAGGTGGTTGGCCGCGCGCGTCGCATGCAACGCTTCTTGTCTCAACCTTTCCACGTTGCTGAGGTCTTCACGGGCTCGCCGGGCAAGTATGTCTCGCTCAAAGATACCATCGCCGGCTTTAAAGGCATCCTGGAAGGTCAGTACGATGACTTGCCAGAACAGGCCTTCTACATGGTAGGTTCTATTGACGAAGCGATAGAGAAAGCCAAGACGCTCTCATAAAACCTGAGGTTATTCAGTTATGGCAGCAACAATGCATCTGGACGTAGTAAGTGCGGAAGACTCTATGTATGCGGGTGTTGTCCAGGAAGTGATCGCGCCTGGTATGTTGGGTGATCTCGGCATTATGCCGGGTCACGCCCAGCTCATCAGTAGCCTTAGACCTGGAGAACTTCGCTACAAAACCGCCGATGGCACGATGGCCTCCTTGTTCGTCTCTGGTGGGGTGCTTGAAGTGCAACCGACCGTCGTCACGGTACTGTCGGACACGGCCGTGCGCGCTGAAGATCTCGACGAGCAGTTGGCCGAGGAAGCGCGCAAGCGTGCAGAAGATGCGCTGCAAGGTAAGGATCCTGAAGACCTCGATTACGAGGCGATTCAGGCCGAGCTTGAAGCGGCTAAAGCACAAATCGAAATGATTCACCGTGTAGGTAAAACCCTACGCAGCTAGGCGGCAGCAACACCACCTAGTCTCCATTCAAAGGCCGTCATCGCACGGCCTTTTTTTATTCCTGAAGCCAGCTTGCTGGATCTTTAACAACGCCGCGACAATGATGGTATAGAATCTTGCGCGATGGCTGTTCATGGCCTATTGCATAGGTCTGTGTCTGCGTTGTGAACCGCGTCTCAGTCCTTTGCCACATCGGCCGATAAAGAGGCTGATACAGATCCCATTGTTCACTTTCTGGTTAATTAAGACGTTTGGTCCGAAGAATTATGTCCACGAAGATTATCGTTCTGGCTGCTGGCAAGGGTACACGGATGAAATCCGCCACCCCCAAAGTCCTGCATAAATTGGCGGGTAAGTCCCTGCTGCAACATGTGCTCGACAATGTCGCAAGGCTTGAACCCGAGGGAATTTACACCGTTATTGGTCACGGCGCCGAGCAAGTGGTTGCCGAGATCGGGGACGCCGTGACTTTTGTGACGCAAACTGAGCAAAAAGGTACCGGTCATGCTGTGCAACAGGCCCTGGATTACCTCGCACCTGACGACGACGTCATTATTGCTTACGGCGATGTGCCCCTGACCCAGCCGGACACATTCAGCGAGCTTCTGAGTGCGTGCCACGCAGAGAGTTTGGGCTTGTTAACGGTCAACCTCGACGACCCGACCGGCTATGGCCGTATCTTGCGCGATGAGCAACAGCGCGTAACGGGTATTGTTGAGCACAAAGATGCCACTGATACCGAGCGCACCATCCAGGAAGTCAACACCGGTATGTTGTCGGTGAAAGGCGGTGTGCTCAAAGATCTGTTGTCGCGAATCAATAACGACAATGCCCAAGGCGAATACTATTTAACCGACATCTTTGCGCTTGCGGTTGCCGAGGGGATGCGCATCCAAACGGTGCAGCCCGATGCGACGTGGGAAGTGGCTGGGGTCAACAGCCGTATCCAGCTCGCTGAACTCGAGCGTGTATACCAACAGACCATCGCTGAGCAACTGATGGCCAATGGCGTCACCCTGGCTGATCCTCAGCGATTGGATGTTCGCGGAGAGCTGCGCACGGGTCAAGATGTTGAGATTGATGTGAATTGCGTCTTCGAGGGTGATGTCGTTCTCGGTGATAACGTTGTTATCGGGCCCAATTGCCTAGTGCGTAACGCAAAGCTGGCCGATGGCTGTGTCGTGCACGCGAACTGCGTGATCGAAGAAGCCGAGATTGGTGCTGACTCAACGGTTGGCCCCTTCGCCAGAATCCGACCGGGTACGCATCTTAAGGGTGGCGCTCACATTGGTAATTTTGTAGAGATCAAAAATGCCACCATTGATCTCGGTAGTAAGGTGAATCACCTGAGCTACGTCGGAGATTGCGACATTGGTCAGGGGACCAATGTCGGTGCCGGTACAATCACTTGTAATTATGACGGCGCGAATAAGCACCGAACCGTGATGGGCAATAACGTTTTTATCGGCTCTAACGCCGCTTTGGTGGCGCCGGTCACCATCAATGACGGTGCCACTGTGGGTGCGGGTTCCGTGATTACCCAGGATGTTGCTGAGCAACAGCTTGCATTCACACGCGCACCGCAAACAGCCATCACTGATTGGCAGCGACCCACCAAAAATAAATAGTAACGAGACAGAATTATGTGCGGAATTATTGCAGCCCTGGCACAACGCAATGTGACACCCATTCTCTTAGAAGGTTTGCAGCGGTTGGAATACCGTGGCTATGACTCATCCGGTATTGCCGTGATTGATGGCGACGGGCAGCTGGGCAGAGTGCGCGTTAAGGGCAAGGTCGCTGGTTTAGCCGAAGCCTTAGAGAATACCCCACTGACCAGTCAGATCGGCATCGCACACACGCGATGGGCTACCCACGGCGAACCCTCGGAGGCCAATGCCCATCCGCATATGTCCAATGATCGCTTTTCGCTGGTGCATAACGGCATCATCGAGAACCACGAAGAACTGCGTGACTTTCTCAAATCAGAAGGGTATCGCTTTGATTCGGCGACGGACACCGAGGTGGTCGTCCACCTGATTGATCATGCCTTCAAGCAAGGCTTCAGCTTTGATGACAGCATCCGTAAAGCGGTTGAAAAGCTGCGTGGCGCGTATGCGATTGCTGTATTGCATAACGCCGAACCTCAGCGTCTGATCGCCGTACGCCGGGGCAGCCCGATGCTGATGGGTGTGGGTGTACAAGAGTATTTCCTGGCGTCTGATACATCTGCTCTGATTCCGGTTACGCAGCAGTTCATCTACCTCCATGACGGAGATTTGGTGGATATTAGCGACGATGGTTACCGCATTGAGGACGAACACGGCCAAGCCGTAGAGCGCGAGATCCAGGAATCCTATCTGGCTATGCAGTCAGTCAATAAGGGCGCCTTCAAGCACTACATGATGAAGGAGATCTACGAGCAACCGGCGGCTGTGATGCACACCTTGTCAGGGCGTGTCACGGAAGAGCACTTGGTCATCGATAGCTTTGACACCCTCAATCGAGAGCTGCTGGCCCAGGTGGAACACATCCATATGGTGGCCTGCGGCACCAGCTATCATGCCGCGGCCGTCGCGCGTTACTGGTTTGAGCAGTACACGGCTTTGCCGTGCAGCGTTGAGATTGCCAGTGAATTCCGCTACCGCACGGTCAACGTACCTGAAAACACCTTATACATTACGCTGTCTCAGTCAGGCGAAACGGCTGATACCCTGGCTGCGCTGGAAATGGTCAAGGAGCTGGGATACTTAGCCTCATTGGCCATCTGCAATGTGCCCGAAAGCTCCATGGTTCGCGCGGCCGATGCCAGCCTGCTCACTAATGCAGGCCCGGAAATCGGGGTCGCGTCGACCAAGGCATTTACCACGCAACTGGTGGCATTGCTGCTGTTGGTCACCATGCTTGCCCGTGCAAAAGGCGTTGATGACACCGTACAAAAACAAATCATCGCCGCGTTGAATGCCTGCCCAGAACTGATATCCGGCGTGCTCAAGCTCGACAACCAAATTGAAAAGCTGGCCGAAGACTTCATTGAAAAAGAACACAGCATTTTCCTCGGACGTGGACCCTTCTTCCCGATCGCGCTAGAGGGCGCGCTCAAACTCAAAGAAATTTCGTACATTCATGCTGAGGGCTATCCTGCAGGTGAACTCAAGCATGGCCCCTTGGCACTCATTGATAGCGACGTCCCTGTTGTTGCGGTGGCGCCCAATGACAACCTACTCGAAAAGCTAAAATCCAATCTGGAAGAGGTGCGAACGCGAGGAGGGCGCCTCTACGTGTTGGCGGAAGAAGGCGCTGAGATTTCAGACTCCGAAGGAATCAAAGTCATTAAGTTGCCTGCATGCCCAGAGATTGTTGCACCTATTGTATTTACAGTACCGCTACAGCTATTGTCATATCACGTGGCCGTCATGCGCGGCACAGATGTTGACCAACCACGTAACCTGGCGAAATCAGTCACGGTTGAGTAGTTTTGCTCTCGCCGCAGTGATCAAATAGGGAAGGGATATGCCGACAGTTTACTGCGTCGGCGTCTCCTGCGTTGACCCCATTGGCTGCCAAATGATGGGTGCCAGGTGATCTTTGCGAGCGAATCGTATCAGGTGATCTTCAATAATATGCTGGCTTTGCGATAAGCCTTCCTGCGTCGAAGATTGGACCACAAAGCTTATCGACTCGTCATCGGCGTGCATGGTGACAGGTCCTCCCGGGAGTTCACTCTTTCCCCAGTCTTCTTTCCATTCGGCGGGGACTTTTCGGGAGAAATGCCGACAGAGCTGTCGGATATAAGTTTTCCCTCGGTTTGTCACAACGCGGGTTCGCGTTTGGTAAATCATGTGTCTAACGCCTTTTTTATGTGGAGTAGGGTGTCGCCAGAGTGGGTGTCCACGAGGTTTGCGTCCACGTGATAGACGCGTGCCAGATGTGCTTGGGTCAGCACTTCGCGGGGTACCCCGGCAGCGACGATGCGTCCCTGGTTCATCAGGACCAATCGGTCACAGTGACTGAGTGCCAGATCCAGATCGTGCAACGCAAGGATGACGGCCCCTCGCTGCTGCCGGGCTTCTTGTTTCAAATAGTCGAGCACGATCAAACGCCAATGTAAGTCGAGTGCTGACGTGGGTTCGTCCAATAACAACAGCCGTGGTTGGCGAACCAGTGACAAAGCAAGACCCACGAGCTGGCGCTTGCCGCCAGACAGGGTGTAGAGCGGTTGATTAGCCACGGCGCTCAAGCCCAACGTTTCCAGCAAGCTGTCAATACGCTGCTCGGCGTCAGTTTGCGAGCTAATACTGGCTGTCGACCGCAGCGCACTCCATAGCAGCTCGTAGGGGAGTAATGAAGATTTTTGAATCAGGCTCTGCGGCATAAACGCCATGTACTCTCTATGGCGTGCCGCGCTGAGCTGCGTAGCTGAGGAGCCGAACACACGCACCTCACCTTCATAGCGCAGATGTCCGGCCAGTGCCTGGAGTAGTGTCGATTTGCCTGCCCCATTTGGGCCGATTAAGCCCACCATGTCACCGGACCGAAGGTCGGGTAGGCTGATGTCAAACAACACCTGCTTCCTGCCAAAACTGAGATTCAGATCCTTGATCGCCAAGACACTCATAGCCGGTGCCGTTGTTGAATAATCAAGACCAGAAAAACCGGGACACCAATCATTGCGGTGACAATACCCACCGGGATAATCACGCCGGGTAAAAGTGCCTTTGATAAAACAGACGCAGTCGACAGTAGTAAGGCGCCACACAACACACTGCCAGGAATAAGGAAGCGATGATCTTCACCCAGTAGCAGTCTTGCGATATGCGGGCCGACCAAACCAATAAAGCCGATGGTTCCGACAAAGCAGACTGCAAAAGCGGCCAACACGGATATGCGTAAGATTACCCAAGTGCGCATGCGTCTCACGTTCAGGCCCGAGCTCACTGCATGGGACTCACCAGCGCGGATCAACGTCATCGCCCAGACATGGCGCAAACTAAACGGGAAGACGATAAGAAACGCCAGTGTCACGACAAAGAACTCAGGCCACCCCGCTTTCGTGAGGTTGCCGATGGTCCAAAAGACGATTTCTTGCACAGCCTCTGCGCTAGCCACATATTGCAAGCCTGCGGTCATCGCGTTGGCGAAAAAAACCAGTGCAATACCAAACAGAATGACATGCTCGCGCGAACCGTCGGTCATCCGCGTGAATGCGAGAATGAGAAATCCACCTAAAAGCGCAAACATCAACGCCATCATTGGCAATACGACCCTGTCAGACAGTTCTGGAATGCTAGGGTGAATGACAATAGCAAGGCTGGCACCCAACGCTGCCAAGGCGGAAACACCCAGTGTATAAGGGCTGGCTAAGGGGTTGTTCAAGACAGTTTGGGTTTCTGCACCGGCAAGGCCCAGAGCCGCGCCGACTGAGATTGCTATTAAGGCATCGGGTAGGCGGACATCCCAAAGAATAATGCGATAACGCATTTCCAGGCTGTCAGGGTCCACCAAGCCTTGGAGTAACTCAAAAAAGCCAATGTTTGCAGGCCCCGTGGAGATGTCTAGCATTAGGCTGGTAATCATCGCGACGAGCATCGCAAGCAACAAGGCCAGGCGCTTTCGCTTGATTTGCGCGTACTCGATGCTGAGAGGGCTGGTCACATTATTCGGCATAGCGTGGCTTACGGCTCCAATGTTGAGACGTATGTGCCGTCAACCCAAAATGGAAAATAGGTCTTGTAAATATGATCGCGTGTTTGGCTAGGGTCAAAGTTGCTAAATAACTCTGGATGTATCCATTTGGCAAAAGCTTCCAGCGCCACGATATTCATCGGTGAGTTATAGAAGTTATGCCACAGGCTGTGCGCGCGATGGGTGCGTACCGCCCGCAACGCACGGAATTCTGGCTGGTCAAGATAGGCCTTAAGGCTGTTTTGCGCCATGCTGGTCGGCACGCCTGGCCCGTTGGTGAGAGCCTTGCCACCATCGTGAAATTCTGCATAGGTGCCGGATGCCGTGCCGATCCATACGTCGGGGTCTTCAATCAATAGGAATTCTGCTGTGTGTTGAGAGGTGGGGCCAGGTGCCACTTTATCGGCGATATTGGTGCCACCGGCAAACTCGATAAAGGGGCCAAGCATGCCATCTGCCATGGCGATACAACAAGGCAAACGCCCGGCATGTGCCTGCAGAAAGACCGTGGGTCTTGATGGCGCACGCTGCACGCGTTCGCGAATTGCGCGCATTTTATTCTGATAAAATCTAATATAGGTTTGTGCGTTGTCGTCTTCGCCCAGTACCTTTCCCAAAAGCTGCAGTGACGGCAGCGTGTTATTCAGTGGATCCAAACGAAAATCAATAAATACAACTTTGACGCCAGCGGCGGAAAGCTGATTGAGTAGCTCCTTGTTATTGGCGCCGGGCCCATGGTCTTGGATGCCAAAAATGGCGAGATCGGGTTGCAAATCAATGATCTTTTCAGCCGAGACACTGCCTTCATCTTGGCTACCAAAAAGGGGGATATCTTTCGCCTCCGGAAAGGCGGCGTAGAGTTTTTCCTCAAAAATGGCATCGGAAAATCCCACGGGCGATAGCATACCCACGAGCCCCTCCACCGGGCTTTTATCGCGGAGGATGGCCAGTGTTGAGAGGTAACGTCCTTCGCTGATGATAAAGCGTTGGGCAGTTTGCTCAAGAACGACATCGCGGCCTGCGAGATCGGTGACAACGATCTGCGCGAGGATAGCAGGGGAAATAACGAGTGATAGGCAGAAAAACAGCCATTTTTTGACCGACATGGTGGGAAGCGCTCCTGAATGAATGCACGGGTCGTCTGCTTCTGTGCAGACGGCCCGTGCATCTTATCGCGCTTAACTTAGAAGGTGTAGGCAGCGCTGATTTTGATTTTTCTGC
>DOIU01000093.1 GCA_003511825.1 Gammaproteobacteria bacterium
CTGCAACAGACGCAACAGCGCGCGCTGTCCTGATCACCGGCTGCTCCAGCGGAATCGGCTTGTGCGTGGCCGACGGACTGAAAGCGCGCGGCTACACGGTGATCGCGACCGCGCGCAAAACCACCGATGTGGCGCAGCTCGAGGCACAGGGCCACACCGCGCTGCAACTGGATCTCGATGACAGCGACAGCATTCAACGCGCGGTGGCGCAGACGCTTGAGCATACCGGCGGCGCACTCTATGGCTTGTTTAACAACGGCGCCTATGGCCAGCCCGGTGCGGTCGAAGATTTACGCCGCGACACCTTGCGCCAACAATTCGAGACCAATGTCTTCGGATGGCTGGAGCTGACCAATGCCGTCCTGCCGGTGATGCGCAAACACGGCGCCGGGCGTATCATCCAGAACAGTTCCGTGCTTGGCTTTGCAGCCTTGCGTTATCGCGGCGCCTACAACGCGAGTAAATTCGCGCTCGAAGGGCTCACTGATACGCTGCGGCTGGAGCTGCGCGACACGTCGATCCATGTCTCGCTGATCCAACCGGGTCCGATTGAGAGCCAGTTTCGGGCGAACGCACTCACGGCGTTTCTCGCGCACATTGATCATCAATCCGGCCCTCATCAGGCCCACTACCGCGCCGTACTCGCACGCCTCGAAACCAAAGGGCATGCCACCCGCTGGACACTCGGGCCCGAGCATGTGCTCAAGCGCGTGATTCACGCACTGGAATCTGATCGCCCCAAAGCGCGTTACCCCGTCACCGTGCCGACGCACCTGTTTGCCGGTTTGCGAAGAGTGCTGCCAACGGCTTGGCTGGACGCAATCCTGGCGCGCGCGGATTAGCATCCGTTTGGACAATTGATCACCCAGAGTGAAGTTGTTAAAGTCACGCCCCACGACTGGACTGTGAAACCCGCATGGCGAATATTCTGATTATCAGCGGCTCCGTTTACGGCACCGCCACCGTGGTCGCCGAAGACCTCAAAATTGCGCTGGAGAAAGGCGGCCATCGCGTCACTCATCAGGAAGGGGGTGACAGCAGCATCCTCGCGGATGAGCAATTTGATGCGGCGCTGATTTGCACCTCCACCACCGGCGCGGGCGATATCCCCGCCAATCTGGCGACTTTCCATGAAGAGCTTGTCAGCGCGCCACCGCGTGTGACGGATCTGCGTTATGCTGTGATTGCACTGGGTGATTCATCGTATGTGGATTCCTTCTGCGGCGCGGGACTGACTCTGGACCAAGCGATGGCAGAGATCGGCGCAGCGCGCATTTGCCCGCCGCTGCAGATTGACGCCATGGAAGACTTTACGCCCGAAGACACAGCCATCGCGTGGGTGGATGATCTACTGAGTCAACACCTGAGTTGACGCAATCACCCGGGCGGTTTCATCCCGCAAAAACTCAGCCCGGGACGGCAGGCCTGCTCTCCCAGGACGCAGGTATTCAGCGGGAAAGCATGTCGAGTCTTTAAGCTATGAAATATTCGCGTTTCGGGGACAAATTCACACGCCACAGCGGCATCTCACAACTCATGGACGACTTCGCCCATACCCTCACGGGCGATCAACCCGTCAAGATGCTCGGCGGCGGCAATCCGGGACTGATTCCCGAAGCGGTGGAACGCTATCGCGACGCGATGGCCGATATTGTCAATGACTCCGCCGCCTTTGCGCAGGCATTTTCCAACTACGACACGCCACAGGGCCGGTTCTCGTTCATTGATGCGCTGGTGGACCTACTCAACGAGGAATTTAATTGGGGGGTTACACGCCGCAATATCATGCTCACCAACGGCAGCCAGAATGCGTTTTTCTTTCTGTTTAATCTGCTGGCCGGCCCGAGCAGCGACGGCGGCTTGCGCAAAATCCTGCTGCCCTTGACACCGGAGTATGTGGGTTACGCCGACTTGGCGGTCGACGACGATTTCTTCGAATCCGAAAAGCCGATCATCGACGTACTGGATGACCGCACCTTTAAATACCGCGTCGACTTCAACGCCCTGCCCGACGACCCGCAGATCGCGGCGATCTGCGTCTCGCGCCCCACCAATCCGACCGGCAATGTGCTGTCGGATGAAGAAGTCGCGCACCTTGACGACATTGCACGCGCACGCGGTATCCCGCTGATCGTGGATAACGCCTACGGCGCGCCCTTCCCCAACATCATTAACAGTGCGGTAAAACCGACCTGGAACGACAACACGGTCATGTGCATGAGCTTATCCAAGCTCGGCCTGCCGGCGTTGCGCACCGGTATCGTCATCGCGAACGAAACCATTATTGACGCGATGTCGTCATTGAATGCGGTGGTGAATTTGTCGCCGGGTGGCCTGGGTGCCTCGCTGATGACCCAGATGGTGCGTGACCGCAGTATTCTGACCTTGAGCGAACACGTCATCCAGCCGTTCTACGCGCGCAAAGCAGCCCATGCCCAAGCCTGCTTTAACGAGGTGATGGACGGTATTGAGGCCTATTGCCACGTGCCCGAAGGCGCCATATTCCTGTGGTTCTGGTTTCCGGGCTTGCCAGTACCCGTCGGCGAGTTGTACGAGCGACTGAAAAAGCGCGGGGTGCTGGTCGTGCCTGGGCATTACTTTTTCCCCGGCATTGACGATCCAGACTGGCCGCATCCGCGCGAGTGCATTCGCGTGTCTTACGCGCCCGATGACCGCGATGTCGAAGCCGGCATTCGCATTATTGGCGAAGAAGTCCACCGCGCCTGGCAGGAAGGATAACACCGAGTGATGGGCAGCGCCTGCTGCCCGCCACAGCCACAATAACAAGCCCTGAATCACCCAAAAAAACATCTGTGACTACCCACGCCTCAAATACCTTTGTGCCCGGCCAACGCTGGGTCAGTGATACGGAATCTGAACTCGGTCTCGGCACCGTCCTGGCTGACAACGGACGCCAGGTGACACTGGTTTTTATGAACAGCGGTGAGACTCGCATCTACGCCACTGAAAGCGCAACCCTGACCCGCGTTCAGTTTTCTCCCGGCGATCGCATTGAAAGCCACGAGGGCTGGTTTCTCACCGTCACGGCGGTCAGCGCCGAAGACGGGCTGCTGAGTTATACCGGCAAGCGCGACGATGGCAGCTCGACCACCTTACACGAGACAGCGCTCAGCAGTTTTATCCGCCTGAATAAACCCAGTGACCGCTTGCTCAGCGGCCAACTCGACGACGATCGCTGGTTCGCGCTGCGCACGGCCACCTTCAGTCACGCGAAACACCTGTCGCATTCACCACTCTTTGGCTTGCAAGGGGCGCGTATTGATTTATTGTCTCACCAGCTGTATATCGCGCGGGAGGTGGGTGCACGCCTGGCCCCTCGTGTGCTGTTGGCCGATGAAGTCGGGCTTGGCAAAACCATCGAAGCCGGGCTGATCTTGCATTATCAATACCTGCACGAACAGATTCAGCGCGTGCTGGTGCTTGTCCCCGACGCACTGCTGCACCAGTGGTTAGTCGAGATGTTGCGCCGGTTTAATTTGGTGTTTCATATCATGGACGCCGAGAAGTATCGGGCCATCACCGACCAAGGGGAAGACATCAACCCCTTCAGCCAAGCGCAGCTGGTGCTGTGCAGCCAAGATTTTTTGACCCAGTCTGACGATGCCCTCGACGCCGCAGTCAGCGCCGGTTGGGATATGCTGGTGGTCGACGAAGCCCATCACCTAGGCTGGGAAGAGCACCAGCCGAGCCCCGAATACCAAGCCGTTGAGGCGCTGGCCAACACCATCGCCTCCGTGCTGCTGCTGACGGCAACGCCCGAGCAACTCGGCCAGGCCGGTCATTTTGCCCGCTTGCGCCTGCTTGACCCAGACCGCTTCAGCAGCCTGCCGACATTTCTGGAAGAGCGCACGCATTACCGCGAGATTGCCGCGCTCGCCAGCGCCCTCGATAGCGACACTCCGCTGACGTCTGCTGACATCAACGCCTTGCAGCCGCTGCTCGACGCATCATTGCTGCCGCCAGCAACGGCAACCGCCTTGTGCACAGACAGCGCCGACGCCACTCGCGCGCTGAGGCAATCGCTGCTCGATCACCTGATTGACCGCCACGGCACCGGCCGCGTGCTGTTTCGCAATACACGCTCGGCGATTAAAGGCTTTGCCGAGCGCGAAGTCCATCACGTCACACTCCCCAGCGAGTCACCGGAACAGGTGGCACTGTGCGATTGGCTCAACGACTTTGTTCGCGGGCAATACCCGGCCAAGTCGTTAATGATCTGTCGCGACGCGGAGACGGTGCTCGATATCGCCGAACAACTGCGCGTGCGCTTTGGCGTGCATGTGGCGGTGTTTCACGAGAAGATGCGCATTGTCGAGCGCGATCGCGCGGCCGCTTGGTTCGCCAACCCGGAAGACGATTGCCTGCTGATGATTTGCTCGGAGATCGGCGGCGAAGGGCGTAATTTCCAGTTCCTGTACAACCTGATCTTGTACCAATTGCCCGACGACCCCGACTTGGTTGAACAGCGCATCGGCCGGCTCGACCGTATCGGCCAGCGCCACAAGATCCATATCTATCTGCCGTCACAAGCCGACGCCCGCGATGCGCGGCTGGCGCGCTGGTACGACGAGGGCCTCAACGCCCTGCGCCACACCGCCATCGCCAGTGGCGCCGTCGCCCGCGCCCTGGCCGATCCGCTGGCGGCCATGCTCGACGCATCGCCGCTGCAAACGGCCACGCTCGACACCTTAATCGCAGAAGGCCAGGCACTGTCACATGAGAAAGAGGCCGACCTTGAACGCGGTCGTGATCGCCTGCTGGAGCTGCATTCACACCGGCCCGACCGCATCGCCGCGTTACTGGATGATCTCAAGGCCGCGGATCAGGCACGCGAGCTGAGTCGCTACCTGCTAGCGGTGTTTGACGCCTTTGGCGTGGATGTGGACGAGCAATCCGACGGCACCTGGATCGTCCGCCCCGGCAGCCACATGCGCGTCGCCAGCTTCCCGGGCATTCCCGATGAAGGGATGACCGTCACCTTTGATCGTGGCACCGCACTTGCGCGCGAAGACCTGGTCTTCCTGACCTGGGATCACCCGCTGGTAGCGGGCGCGATGGACATCATCACCGCCGGTACGCATGGCCAGGCCAGCATCGCGATGGTGGATCTGCCCGAGCTGCCGCAGGCGGCGCTGTACCTCGACACCTTGTTCCGCGTGGAGCATACCGTCAGCAGCGACGCCACGCTGCGACGCTACCTGCCCGCCGACAGCTTGCGCTTTGTGCTCGATGAGGCCGGCGAAGACGCCGACGCGCTGCGCGCGGCGATTGATCTGGACGCCGCGCAACACAGCGCTGAAGCCGCGCAAGCGCGCCCCTTTATGCGCGCCAAGGCCGAGGTCATCCGACCACTGATTGACACCGCCGTCACCCGTGCGCAAACCCATTTGCCGGCGCTGGTGGCTGAATCCCACGACCAAATCGTCAGCGAGTACGACGCCGAGATCGCACGGCTACGCCAACTGCAACAGCACAACCCGCTGATTCGCGACAGCGAGATCGAGGCACTGACGGCCCGACGCGATGGCTTGCTGGCCGGCTTGGACGGCGTCACCATCAACCTGGTCGCGGTGCGCGTGCTGGTGAATGTGCGCGCCCCCGTGTAATCTGAGCGGCGCAAACACGCAATGGCGGCAGCGATTGTCTCTGGACTTCCCAAGCCACACAGC
>DOIU01000024.1 GCA_003511825.1 Gammaproteobacteria bacterium
ACACAAAGTTACCGCCGCACCGATTCCGATGCGAACCATCGTGCCACTTAAAATCACAGGCCCAGTGCTCGACGAACTGGTCAAAGTACCACTCGCCACGTACGAAACACCGCTGTGGAATTCTGTGGGACGCGGCGCACGCGTCTCAACACTCACCGAGGGCATCAAGGCAACGCTGATTGATGAGCGCATGAGCCGATCCATATTGCTGGAGGCCAATGACGCCGAAGCAGCCCTCGAGGCACTGCAAAGTCTGCAAACACGTCACGCGGAGATCCAGGACGTCGTCTCACGCTCAAGCCGGTTTGCCCAGCTGCTCGACGTGCACAGCCAGATTGTCGCCAATATGCTGTATCTGCGGTTTGAGTTCTTCACAGGCGATGCGTCGGGCCACAATATGGTCACCCATGCGGCCGATCACATCATCCCATGGATATTGGCTGAGTATCCTGCGCTCCGGTATACCTCCATCTCGGGGAATTACTGCTCTGATAAAAAGGCCACAGCCGTGAACGGCATTTTGGGACGTGGCAAGAACCTAGTCACCGAGATCACTATCCCACGCGACGTGTGCATGAGACGCCTCAAGACCACCCCAGAAAAAGTCGTCGATCTCAACATCAAGAAAAATCTAATCGGCACCTTGATCGCGGGCGGCCTGCGCAGTGCCAACGCCCATTACGCCAATATGTTGCTCGCGTTTTATCTCGCCACTGGACAAGACGCTGCGAATATCATCGAAGGCTCACAAGGCGTGGTGCATGCGGAAGTCCGTGAAGACAATCTGTACTTTTCCTGCACCCTGCCGAACCTGATCATGGGCTCCGTAGGCAATGGCAAAGGCCTGGGGTTTGTCGAAGAAAACCTGACCCTGCTGGGGTGCAAGGCAGATCGCGCGCCGGGTGACAATGCACGCCGACTGGCAGCCATCTGCGCAGCCACAGTACTCTGCGGTGAGCTCTCACTGCTATCGGCGCAAACCAACCCAGGCGAGCTGATGGAGGCTCACCTGAAGCTGGAGCGATAATGTCCGATTTGACCAACGATCGAAAGCTGGAACACATCGTCGCCATTGAACGCGATTCGGCAACCGATCGCAGTGGCCGCTACTTTGATGACGTCCACCTCGTGCATCGTGCCTTGCCCGAGATAGCGCTCACAGACGTCGACACCTCTTGCGAATTCCTGGGTAAAACACTCAGCTTCCCCATGTTGATCTCGTCTATGACCGGCGGCGATCACGCCATCATCAAAACGATTAACCACAACCTCGCGCAAGCCGCACAACAGACGCGCGTCGCCATGGCAGTCGGGTCACAACGCGTGATGTTTACCGCGCCAGAGTCGCATGCCAGCTTTGATTTGCGTAAGTTTGCGCCGGATGCGCCCTTAATCAGTAACATCGGCGCGGTGCAACTCAACTGCGGTTTGAGCGCACCCGATCTGCAACAGGCCATTGATATCCTGCAGGCAGACGGTTTATACCTGCACTTAAATCCACTGCAAGAAGCCGTTCAACCTGAGGGCGACACGGACTTCTCCAACCTCGTTGAGAAAATCGCTGAGCTCCAACGTAGCCTGGATGTGCCTGTGCTGCTCAAAGAGGTCGGTGCGGGTCTCAGTGCGCGCGATATTGAACTGGGCCTGAGCGCTGGCGTGCAATATTTTGATGTCGCGGGCCGCGGAGGCACCTCTTGGAGCCGCATCGAGTACCTGCGATCTCGCAATAACGATATCGGTTTGCGCTTTCAGGATTGGGGCATCCCGACGCCGATTGCCCTGCGTCAGGCGCAACCCTATCTCGATCGCGCACACATCATCGCCAGTGGTGGCCTGAGAGACGGGCTAGACATGGTGAAATCTGTCATACTAGGGGCTTTTTTGTGCGGCATCGCAGCCCCGTTGTTAAAACCCGCCATGGAATCCGTGGATGCGGTTGTGGCAGTGATTGAAAAGATACAACAAGAGTTCAAGACAGCGATGTTTTTGCTCGGCGTCGGCCGTGTTGCCGACCTGCATAACAATGACACCCTGCTCTTGAACGAGACCTGGAATTGAGACCCTGCAATGTCTGTCGGTATTGATGAAATTAGTTTCTACACACCCAACTACTACTTGGATTTGCGGACGCTGGCCAAAGCCAAGAATATCGAAGTCGAAAAGTACTATAACGGTATCGGTCAAGAAAAAATGTCTATGCCGGGTCACGATGAAGATATCGTCACGATGGCGGCCAACGCCGCCAAACCCATTATTGATCATACCGACACCAGCAGCATCCGAACCTTGCTTTTCGCGACCGAGACGGGCGTGGACCAGTCAAAATCAGCCGGTGTCTACGCACACCGACTGCTCGGCTTAAGCCCTAACTGCCGAGTCGTCGAGCTCAAACAAGCCTGCTACAGCGCCACTGCCGCCATTCAAATGGCATGTGCACTGGTCGCCCGCCAGCCGGAGCAGAAGGTCCTGGTGCTGGCCTCAGATATTGCGCGCTATGATTTAGGTTCACCGGGTGAAGCGACGCAAGGGTGTGGTGCCGTTGCCATGGTGGTCAGCGCGAAACCCCGCCTGGTCGAGATTGATCCCGATGTCGGAAACTTCGCTGAAGATGTGATGGATTTCTGGCGCCCGAACTACCGCTCAAACGCGCTGGTTGACGGCAAATACTCCACCAAGGTGTACCTCCATTCACTCAAAAAAGCGTGGGAGAATTTTGTCCATTCAAGCTCGCTCGCCTTTACCAATTTCTCGCATTTCTGCTATCACTTGCCGTTCAGCCGCATGGCAGAAAAAGCGCATCGTCACCTGTCGCGCATCAACAATTCCACGCTCAACCTCGAAGCCATGACGCGGCAGTTTGAAGACTCGCTGCATTACAACCGTGTCATCGGCAATAGCTACACCGCGTCTATTTATATCAGCCTGGTGTCATTGCTTGAGAACTGCAAGCACGACCTCGAAGGCAAAAAAATCGGTTTTTTTAGCTACGGCTCGGGCTGCGTTTCAGAGTTTTTTTCGGGCACCGTGGTTTCGGGCTATGACAAATTCTTGCACACGCTCGGGCACCAGAAGATGCTCGCCGAGCGTGAAGAGGTCGACTATGAGACGTACCTCGCCCTCTACCACTACCCGGAATACACCGACGGCGAGGCGCACAGCTTTGAAGCGATGACCAAGGGGCACTTCCGCCTCGCCGGCGTCAACGGCCATAAAAGGGAATATGTCAGCTGCTGATGAAGGCAATCGCCCCGGCCAAGCTGATCATCACGGGTGAGCACTCGGTCGTCTATGGCGCACCTGCACTGGCGGTCACGCTGGACTGCACACTGCAATTACGCGCCACACCGTCACAGGCATTCAGCGTTCAGAGCGCGCATTTCCCGGCATATGAGCTGACACCGGCCGACTTGCCGTCACTGATCAGCGCGCTCGACGCGCGCTTTGACACCTACGCACGCGGTGACATCATCATCGACGATGTGCTGCATCATCCGGCAGAACTTCTGCTCTACAGCCTGGCCAGCCTCGGCGCGCCGACGCCTTGCACACTGAATGTCAGTACCGCCATCCCCATCGGCGCGGGCCTGGGTTCATCGGCATCGCTCATTGCAGCCGCCGTGAAACTCGCCGAATATCAGACCGGAAACACCCTAGACCACACGGCGTGCATTCATACTGTCCGACATTGCGAGCGCTTACAACACGGACGCGGCAGCATTCTCGACGCCGCCAGCGTGACACTCGGCGGCGCGGTACAGGTTGTTGCGGGTGAGCCAGAGGTCATTGATGCGCAACTTGGCACGCACTGGTACCGGCACAACACCGGGACACCGGTCGTCGGCACCGGTGCCGTCGTCGATCACGTCAGACAACACCACAGCAACGACAACGCCCTTTGGCAACGCTTCAGCAAAGTCAGTCATGCGCTCATTGATGGCTTACAGCGTGGCCAATCCGTGACAGCCTTCATTAAAGAAAACCACCGTTTACTCTGCATCATCGGGGTCGTGCCCACTGCCGTGCAGACCTTGGTCACAGCCATCGAAGCGCATGGCGGTGCCGCCAAAATTTGCGGTGCCGGCGCACATCGTGGCGACACCGCAGGCCAATTACTGGTCTATCTGCCCGATAACAATGCCGCCGCATTGGAGCGACATCTCGGGCTCTCGCTCGAGGCTGTGACGATGAATCCACATGGGGCGCGCTGTGCCAGTGATTAGTGTCAGCGTGCCGGGGAGCATGATGCTCATGGGCGAGCATGCGGTATTGTTCTCAGAGCCCAGCATCGTCTGCGCCGTCGACAAACGCCTGGATGTTCGCCTGACCGCACGCGCGGATGACCAGGTCAATGTCGTGAGCGCCCTGGGGCAATACCATGCAACACTGAGCGCCTTGCATGACGATACCTCTTTGACCTTCGTGGTTAGCGCTATACGCCACCTCGCGCCCCAGTTGACGCAAGGCTTTGATTTGCACATCACCGCTGGATTTTCCCACACCGTCGGGCTCGGCTCATCGGCTGCGGTCACGGTCGGCGTTGTCGCCGCGCTGCTTGCTTATGTGGATGCAGACCGGAACCCTAATGCCGTGTTTGATAGGGCTCTGGCGGTACTGCACGACGTGCAACACGGACGCGGCTCGGGGGCAGACCTGGCCGCCAGCATTTATGGCGGTGTGATTGGCTACCAGGTAACGCCCCGACGTATCGAAACACTCGCAGCCTCCTTGCCGCTAGCGCTGTATTACGTGGGCTACAAAATGAAAACCCCGGACGTGCTCGCTCACGTTGAAGCAATTAGCGCCTCGCAGCCCGAGGTTTATGCAAGCCTGTACAGTCTTATGGGCGAAGTGACCCATCAGGCATACGACTGCATAGCGCGCAATGACATCGCAACCCTGGGGCGGTTGCTGAACACCTACCATGGCCTGCTGTGCGCACTCGGCGTCTCAGACGCCAATCTGGATGACCTCGTGCATCGCCTGCGCGCAGAGGACAGCGTGCTCGGCGCGAAGATTTCAGGCTCGGGCCTGGGTGACTGCGTTGTTGCTCTGGGGCACAGTGATGCATCCATCATTCCCTATAAACCTATCCCGATGGCCGTCGCGCCGCAAGGAGTCCACATTGAGGTGGTCTAGGCAAGCCGTCATCGATCAGTACGTACCTGCAACGCCGACACCCGGGATCCGAGGTGACGCCTTCGCGCCCAGCAATATCGCACTGTGCAAATACTGGGGAAAACGCGATACTGATTTGAATTTACCCATCAATGGTTCGCTGTCCGTCTCGCTGGGCAACTTGGGCAGCCACACCGAAATCACGCCCTCAACGACGGACCGAGACCAGGTCCTACTCAATGGCGAACTACAAGCCCTGGACAGCCGCTTCAGCCAAAAAGTCGTGGACTTTGTCAGCTTATTCCGCAAAGGGTTGGATCAACCGCTACGGATCAATACGCACAACTCCATCCCGACAGCCGCGGGGCTGGCATCGTCAGCGTCGGGGTTTGCAGCGCTGATGCTGGCGCTCAACGATTTCTACACGCTGCAACTCGCACCGCCGGTATTGTCAGCATTTGCACGGATGGGCAGCGGCAGTGCTGCACGATCAATCTACACGGGTTTTGTCGAGTGGCATAAGGGTGAAAACCCCGACGGTATGGACAGCCATGCGACGCCACTGACGCTTGCTTGGCCGGATTTTCGGA
>DOIU01000433.1 GCA_003511825.1 Gammaproteobacteria bacterium
GAGGTCGGGTCTGACGATACCTCGTTGTCGGGATCGGAATCAGAACTGCTGCTGCACCCGGCCAGGGCCGTGGCAACCGCCAGCGCCAAAGAACGTAAAGGCATGGAATTGAATGGCTCACTCATCGTGACACCTCCTTTGCATCAATGTGATCAGGCAACGAGCCACACGGAAACAACGACTCGCTGAAAGAGGACGCACGCGCCAACGCCAAACGCAAACTCAGGCGTCTGGGTCTTAATAAAAGCGGTGCGATTGTCTGGCTATCTCTGCGGAAACGCTGACAGGTAATGGCTGGACTAGAAAGTGCGGTTAACTATACAGGACTAGAATTACAAAAGCAAACAATTCTCATTTGCGCACAACGGAGCGTTGTACGCAGATGGCTGAGGTGTGATTATTTTGACGCCATATACCAATACTGGCACCTTTATATTACAAGTACGGAATCATCCATCCAAGTCGACAGGCTCGCGCTGCGTCTGCCATAACACCTCAGAGCCGGCATCACGACGCGCCAAGACACGCGCCATCACGAACAAGAGGTCGGACAATCGGTTGAGATAGCCACGTGCCTCAGCCTCGACCTCTTCCTCGCGCGCCAGTGTCACCACGGCGCGTTCAGCGCGTCGGCATACCGTGCGCGCAACATGGCATAAAGCGGCGGCCTTGCCACCACCGGGCAGGATAAAGTCTTCCAACGCGGGCAAGTCTTCGTTGAGTTTATCCAGCGCCTTTTCCAGCCATGCTACCTGCTCAGCCTGGATAAATTGATGCCCAGGCATGCACAGCTCACCACCCAGATCAAACAAGCGGTGCTGGACCTCGTTAAGGATTTTTTCAATCAACTCCGGCACACCTTCGGCGATTAGCACGCCGATGTGGCTATTGAGTTCGTCCACCGTGCCGATGGCGTTGATGCGCGCGCTGTCTTTGCCGATCCGACCTTTCACCCCCAAGCCTGTGGTGCCGTCGTCGCCGGTGCGCGTGTAAATTTTTGAGAGTCGTTTTGCCATGCGTGTGTTATTCCGGGTGAATGTTAACCAAGGTGCGCCCTGTCACCGCGCCGTCAATGTAATCATCAAACGCTTGGGGCAAGTCCGCGAACGCCGTCTCGCGGGTGACGATGCGATCCAAGTGCGCGGGCTTGAGATCGGTGGCAATGCGTTGCCAAATCGCCCGACGCCGCTCGGCACTGAGCAGCACGGAGTTAATCCCGAGCAGGCTCACGCCACGCAGGATAAACGGCATGACCGTGGTATTGAGCTCAACACTGCCGGCCAGACCAATCGCGGCGATGTTGCCCCAGGGCAAGGTGGTGCGCGTGAGCCAGGTGAGCGTGTCGCCGCCGACATTGTCAATCGCCCCACCCCATTTCGCACGCTCCAACGGCCGACTGCCCCAATCCTGCTCCTGGCGCAGCCTGACCTCACTCGCACCCAAGGCTGTGAGATAGTCACTTTGCGATGACTTGCCACTGAGCGCCACAACCGTGTAGCCGCGCTGCGACAGCATATCAATGGCGATGCTGCCGACGCCGCCGGTGGCGCCCGTCACGACAATCGGACCGTGTTCCGGCGTTTGGCCGTTCTGCTCCATGCGATCAATCGCAATCGCAGCGGTAAAGCCCGCCGTGCCTATGCCCATGGCATCGCGCAGACTGATGCTTTCAGGCAAAGGCACCACGGCTTCCCGACTGACGCGTGCGTATTCGGTATAACCACCGTCAACCGTCTCGGACAAATTCGCGCCGCAAACCACCACCGCCTGGCCCGGCGTGAATTCCGGGTCGGTCGAGGAGACCACGCGCCCCGACAGATCAATCCCGCCCACCAGCGGATACTGTCGCAGGATGGCACCTTTGCCGGTGGCCGCGAGGGCATCCTTGTAATTGATGCCCGAATAGGCCACTTGAATCACGACTTCACCGTCACTCAGGTCGTCGATGTTCAGCTGCTCAAATCGCGCCTCAATGCCGCTGTCCGTTTTGTGTATGCGAAACGCCTTGAAGTCTTGCATGATCGGTCACTCTGCGTGCGTCGCCCTGGCGAACGGGCGGTTATCGGTCGGGTGATTTCTGGGGCAGAACCCCACAGGAATACGCTATGATGCTTGCTTTTGCGGGCCAACATAGCACAGGACGCCGAGATGACAAAAGACACCCTCTTCAGCCAAATCATCAATAAAACCCTGCCCGCCGACATCCTGTATCAAGACGAGTTAGTCACGGCTTTCCGCGATATCAACCCTGCGACACCCGTGCATGTGTTGATCGTGCCGAATCGCGTCATCCCGACGGTGGACGACGTCGAGGCCGATGACGAAGCCGCACTCGGACGCTTGTTTACGGTGGCGCAAAAAATCGCGCGCGACGAGGGTATTGCTGAGGATGGCTACCGTTTGATTGTAAATTGTAAGACACACGGCCGGCAGGAAATCCCGCATCTGCACATGCATTTGTGCGGCGGCGAACAGCTCGGACGCATGCTGCCGCGGTGAGAATACACGCCCTTGCCGCGCATCACCTGTGCGGCAGCCACTGAATCTGGCACTGATCCCCAGCCATTACAACGTGTCCAACGCGCTTGCGCTACCTTCATTTTTTTCTATGGTTTACCGATAAGACAGAAATCTATCGGGCAGATGGCCCGATGCCATGTCAGGATTGTTCCCATGAAATTGACTCGGCTTTTCGTGCTCGTGCTGTCCAACGCACTGCTGGTTCCCACCGCCACCGCCCAATTGCTGATTGACCCGTCCACCCAAGCTAGCCAGGGCGCCACCCGTTACGGCGTCTACCTGGGGACGGGCACCACAGACTATGACATCGAGGAGTCCGGTCTCACCGGCGATATCAGTCGCGACGTACTCAGTGGATTCGCGGCCTACGGGCTGGTCTCAACCATCGATGTGTATGCCGCCGCGGCCTACGGCTTTGATACCGACGGCGGTGACGGGACCGAAATCGCCATTGGTTTGAACGGCGGTTTGCCCTGGCGTCCGATCAAAGACGTGGACCTCAGCTGGTATTCCCAAGTCTCGATCTTTGATGAGACCCTCGAAGACAGCAACGACGGGATCAAGACCGAAAACGTCCTCAGCGAGTGGCTGGTCGGGGTGGTGGCAGCCAAGGACCTGAACCCGGACCTCCGCGTGTACGGCGGCATTGAAGCGGTTGCCTATTCATTGGGCGAAACCGTCCTCAAGGTCGAGGAACTGGACGATACCGAATCTGACTTTGAGCGCAGCGATAGGCTGGGGATTCGTGCGGGAGTGGACTACAAGGGCGTGCAGATGCACGTCGGCTTGGGTCATGAGTCCAGCGTGCTGCTGGGTCTGCGTCTGCCGTTTACAGGTTTTGCCAGCCAGCGAGCGCCGGAGCCAATGCCTGAGCC
>DOIU01000083.1 GCA_003511825.1 Gammaproteobacteria bacterium
TGATGATGTTGATAACGCCACCGACAGCATCTGCACCGTAAAGCGACGACATCGGACCTTTCACAATCTCAATCCGTTCAATCATAGACGCAGGAATCCGGTCCATGTCATACGGGTTTTTCACTTCACCGGCGAGCCTGCGGCCATCCAATAGCCACAGTGTTCCCTTGGCGCCAACGCCACGGATATTGATTGAGCTTTTAGAAGCTGCACTGGCGGCGGGGAACGTGCCGTACTGAATGGTCAGCCCCGGGGTTTGGGCGAAGATATCTTTCAAGGATTGCGCGCCGGTTTTTTCAATATCGGCTTCCGTAATGACAACCACGGATGCGTTCACGCCGGCGATCGGTTGTTCAGAGCGGGTTGCCGTGGAGATGACGGTCAGCGAGTCAATCTCGGGAGTGGTTTCAGCGTAAGCGACATTGAGGGCGAGTATGCCTGAGAGGGACGCGATGAGTTTGGACATGTCCTTTGGGTTCTCTTGTGTGTAAGGTTTTGTTCCTTTAAATGGTAACGATAATTGTTATCATATAGATTGATAATCGTCAATGCATTCGGTAGTATTTGACGAATAGGTGATTGGTCGTGCCCTTGGGCGGCGCCTAATCGGTGATAGTCATCCAGTGACAAGTGTTCGGACAGGAGGGTAGCAATTGTGTTAGACAAAGCTGTCGCTAATCAAACATCGTCCAAGGTTGGGGCGGTTCCGGAAGTGACCGGAAAATCGGTTGTCACGTCGAAGAAGTTATTTGACGGAGACAGGGAAATTATTATTTTGCACAGCGGGCAAAAGTATCATCTCAGGATTACACGTCAGGACAAGCTTATTCTGACCAAGTAAACCGTCTACACGGGGCAACCCCGTGTGATCTGCGCTCACCGTCCGGCCGGGGTCTCCGGCCGAACAGTTTTTATAGGTCTATCCGTGCTGGTGCTTTTTTAGAAAAAGCCCAGTGGATTGACCTCGTAGCTGACCAGCATGTTTTTCGTCTGCTGGTAGTGTTCCAACACCATTTTGTGCGTCTCCCGACCAACACCGGATTTCTTGTACCCGCCGAAAGCGGCGTGGGCAGGATAGTGGTGATAGCAGTTGGTCCAGACACGACCTGCTTGTACCGCACGTCCCATGCGATATGACAGGTTCATGTCGCGGGTCCACACGCCTGCGCCCAGTCCAAATTCGGTGTCGTTGGCAATGGCCACGGCTTCTGCTTCGTCGGCGAATGTGGCGACACTCACGACCGGACCAAAGATTTCTTCCTGAAAGACGCGCATGTTGTTGGTGCCTTTGAGCAGGGTAGGTTGCACGTAGTAGCCGTTGTTGAGGCTATCACCCAGTGATTCCGCACTGCCGCCGATTAGCACTTCAGCACCTTCTTTGCGTCCGATATCGACATAGTCGAGGATCTTGTCGAACTGCTCTTGAGAGGCTTGGGCGCCAACCATGGTGTCTGTATCCAGCGGGTTGCCGCGTTTAATCTGCTGAGCGCGGTCAATCACTTTACCAATGAAGTCATCGTAGATGTCTTTCTGGACCAGCAGGCGCGACGGGCATGTGCAGACTTCGCCTTGGTTAAAGAAGGCTAAAACGGCACCTTCCACGCATTTGCTGACGAAGGCATCTTCTTGAGCCAGGACATCGTTGAAAAAGATGTTGGGGGATTTTCCACCCAATTCGACGGTTGAGGGGATGATGTTTTCCGCCGCACATTTGAGGATGTGTGAACCGACGGGAGTAGAGCCTGTAAACGCGATTTTGGCGATCCGCTTGCTCGTCGCCAAGGCTTGACCCGCTTCACCTCCGTAGCCGTTAACGATGTTCAATACGCCTGCCGGGAGCAAGTCGCCAATGACTTCCATCAGCTTGAGGATGGAGACTGGCGTTTGTTCGGCTGGCTTCATCACAATGCAGTTGCCGGCCGCCAGTGCGGGCGCCAGTTTCCACGCTGCCATGAGCATCGGGAAGTTCCAGGGGATGATCTGGCCAACGACACCGAGTGGTTCATGGAAGTGATAAGCGACGGTGTTTTGGTCAATTTCACCGATGGTGCCGTCCTGAGCCCGAATGCAGCCGGCAAAATACCGGAAGTGGTCGGCCATCAGAGGGACGTCGGCCGCGAGTGTTTCTCGAACTGCCTTGCCGTTATCCCACGTCTCGGCGACGGCCAGCATTTCGAGGTTTTCTTCGATGCGATCGGCAATTTTCAGTAAGACGCCTGAGCGTTCGGTGACGGATGCGCTGCCCCAGGCCGCTTTGGCTGCATGGGCGGCATCGAGGGCCAGATCAATGTCCCGCGCGCTGGAGCGTGGGATCTGGCAAAAAACCTCACCATTAACGGGAGAGGTGTTATCAAAGTACAAACCTTCGGCAGGGGCGACCCAGTCGCCACCGATGAAGTTTTCATAGCGCTCTTTAAACGAGACGACTGCGCCGGCTTCGCCGGGTTGAGCATAGATCATGGTTTCCTCCTCAATTTTTGTAAACATGCCCGCTATTTACTTTAGCTTCTGCTTTGAGGTAAAACTTGTCTGACATTCCACAGTTGTTGACTGTGAGTCCACGAGAACAAAAATTCACGGCGCGACAGTACCTATTATTCAGACATATTCGCGCGTCGGTGAGGGGGAATAGAGTTATGCGGCCAATGCCGTTAGAGCGTTTGCGCAAGCCGCGCACGTTGTTGGAGAACCGCGTCAGTATTGCGGGCCCAGATTCAGAACTCAGTGTCTTTGATACCTATTGTGCGGCGCAGCGCGTCGGCTTGAGTGCGGACCAATTGCTGTATTGCGGCATGGTGACAGGGCGCAAAGTGATGCACAGTGTCCATCAATCGGGTGCGCAGGAGTTTCTGCCGCACGAGTCGTTTGTGATGGCGTCGGGCGAGACTGTCGAGATTGATTTTCCCGAAGCGCGGGAAGACAATCCAACGACCTGTTTAACGGTGGAGATTGCGCGTGAAAAAGTGCGTACCATTGCAGATCGTATGGCGGATGTTTACCCCGCCGCCGTCAAGGATACAGGTCTGGTACCACGCGAGCATGTGTTTCATACCCACCATACGGTGCAAACACAGGCGTTATTGAATCGCCTGGTCAATGCCTTTACTGAAAACCAGTCTGATCGGGATGTACTGATTGAGCTGTGTGTCAGCGAGTTAATCGTGCGTATGCTTCGGCATCAGGGTAGGGGCATGCTGTTGGCATATTGTCGAGAGCAGCCTGATGCCTCGGGGTTAACGGCAGCGATGCGATGGGTGGAGGACAACCTTGCAGAACCGATGGATATTGATGCCCTGGCAAGACTCGCTTGCATGAGTCGTAGTCGCCTTTATACGCAATTCAAACAAAAGCTGGGTTGCACGCCGTGTGAATTCCAACGCCAGCTACGCATGCAAAAAGCGCTTGAGCAATTGCAAGCCGGAGACCGGGTCAGTCAAGTGTGTTTTGGGTTGGGCTTTTCTGAGATTAGTCATTTCAGCCGCTGTTTTCGCCAGTTTTTTGGTGTGTCACCGAGTCACTATCGGGCCAGCAAAGGGAATCGTTGACGAGTTGACCATGGCCGGCCACTCTGCTGAGCAGTCAGCTACTGTATGACATGGCTTGTCTTATTGATGGCAAGTCAGCGCTTAGCCGCTGAGAGTGGGGGTTCGTTCCCTCAGCGGGGCAGTGGGGTGGTTTGTGTTGGAAGTAGTCATCTGCGCCGTTGCCACTGAGTGCTCGCTAGGCCCAATGAGCCCCTGCTTAATAGCCAGTAGGCAATCATGACAGAGGCAGCGGTCTGGCCAGGTGAGAGCAATCCACTCGCGTTGCTCCGGGGTGAGGCGGATATCCCCACGGCTGCAATGACACATGCGTATAGAACCCGGCTTGCACTCGAAGTGCTGCCCACAGCGCGGACAGGGTTCAATCTCATGTGTGATCATTTGCCGAAGCCTCGCAAGGGCAGGTGTTTTGTCACGCTTAAATGCCGCCTGGGGGCGCGTCGAGACAGGTCAGCTACCAGACGCGCTCACGCCGGGTGTAACACGCATTCTACCTCAATAGTGCGTCGGTAGCCGCAGAGTTGGATTTATCGCCGAACGGCCTATTCGAGTCCACCCAGCCACTGCTCGGCCGCTTGTTTGGTCTTTTTGTACTTTGAGGCTTTGAGGAGGTTGGCTTTTGCCTGTTTTAATTCGTCGAGTTCATGGTGCGATGCTGCCATAAGCATATAGGCATTGCCCGGGTTTTTGATACCCTTGTTAAGCGCGTCACCCGCGTGTGAAATAGCCTTGCGGAAACTTTCGCGCTCAAAGTAGATCTGGGCGATGTAGAGATCTTCTTTGCCATCTGATGCTTGTTGTGAGGCAAGAGTAAATGCATCGAGGGCAAGATCACTTTCACGGGCATCTACCAGCAATGATGCGAGTAAGGAGTAGTTTTTATAGTTCTTTTTGATCAACCCTTTGTCGAACCCCGTTTGCAGTACACGGCTTGCCTTGAAGGGTAATCCTTTTTCATACAGCGTATACACGAACTGCAGCAGTTCGCCTTCTTTGAGCAAAAGATTCTGTGCAAAGGCCAGTTGTAAGACTTCTAATGATTTTGTGACTTTCTTTTGCTCTAAGTAGATGGATGCAAGTTGCAGCCAGTATTCGGTTTCGTCTGGCCATAAGCGAATCACCTGTTCTAAAACACCCGCCGCGTTGGTCATCTGCTCCAGTTCGTAATAGGAAGAGAAGAGCAGCAGGTAAACGGATTTATCGGGCTCGAATTGCGCCTTGGCTTGCTTCAGCGGGTTGATTGCTTTTGCATACTCTTTGATCTGATAGTGTGCGGTGCCGAGGGCTAACAACACGGATTTGTCCGGTGCTTCAGCAACCGCGAGGTAGTCATTGAGGTAGGTAATCGCTTTGCGAAAATCGCCAAAATGCATGGCGAGACTGGCCAGTGTCTGAGCCACCGAAGCAGACGTTTTGTCGTTCAGTGCATCCAACTCGTAGCTCAGGGTGAAGTACTTTTGAGCATCTTTGTATTTTTCTTGGTACAGAAAGAGTGTTGCCTGCGAATGATAGACGTAGGCCTTGTCAGTCGGTCTATCGGGTAAATCGCTGAGCATCCGTGTGAGTTTTTTCTGCGCTTTTTCAAACTCCTGCTGGCTCATGAGATTTTCCACCACCGACAATTTGGTGAACATGACCATGGAGAGTGTTTTTTCCGATGACTCAGCGGCCGTGGCGTGATGAGCGCCGACAGTCAGGCTGATGAGCAAAATGGCAGTTCGCAGTGACACGTGCATAGCTATCGGTCCAGCTTAAAGTTGATTTGCACCATGGCGCGTTGCTCCACGGGCTGGTTGTCTTCTATTTTCGCTCTAAATTTCCATTTGACCAAGGCGCGTTTTGCTGCCGTATCGAACAGCTTGGGCGGATTGGACTCCACTATGTCGACATCTTTTACGGTGCCGAATTCCGTGATAGTGAACTCAAATTTCACATAGCCTTCTTTTTTCATCATCCTTGCGCGACGTGGATACACCGGGTTGATGCGCACCAATGGAATGACATTGGTACTCACGGCGCGCTGACCTTGGCCGGCAGACACGAGCGCATCGCCAAGAGCGCTGTTCGCGGCCAGGTTCAACGGTAAGTCCAGATCGAGTGGTTCGACGTCTCTTGGCTGCACTTTTTGTTGCTTGGGTTGAGGAATGACGACTTTGGGTTTGACCGGCTTTTTCTTAGGTTCCTGTTTCTTGGGCTTGATGCGCTCCTTACGCGTTAAGGTCTCTGTCTTTTTCAGGCGAACGAAATCAATAACACGCAGGTTATCAGCATTATTGAGCGAGACGTTTTTGATTTCGATGAATGATTTGAGCACGAGCAGTGACAGCAGCGAAAACGCCAAAGCCGCACCAAAGCTGACGACAACGCGGACCATTAACGGGAGTCCACAGAAGCGGCGATTGAGATACTCTGGACACCTGCCAGCCGTATCTGATCCATGACTTTAACCAGGATGCCGGTGCGTGCGTCCTTGTCAGACTGAATAATGACCGAACTCTGGGGAGAGCGTGCTTTCAAGCGCTGGATATTTGCGCGTACAGCGCGTACATCAATGCTGCGATTGTCGATCCAGATTTCGTCATTGGGTTTGATGGCAATCAGAATGTTGCCCTTGGGTTTTTTCTCGGCAGTCGCGGCACTGGGACGGTTGATATCAATGCCCGTCTCCTTGACGAAAGAGGTGGTCACGATAAAGAAGATCAACAAGATAAACACCACGTCCAGCATGGGCGTGAGGTTAATGTCGTTGTCCTCTGCAGGTTTTTGAAGTCGTCTCATGAGGAGTATCCGTCAGAATGCGTTGGCTTATTGCATGCCAGCGTTCAGTTGTGAAATCTTGCGATTGGCAGAAGATTCCATAAAGCGTATAAAAAACAGCCCGACAATGGCCACGGCCATACCCGTCATCGTGGGCAGTGTCGCCATGGAAATGCCGTTTGCCAATGCGCGTGCGTCTCCGGTGCCTTGTTGGGCGATCACATCGAAAATCTCAATCATGCCATACACGGTTCCGAACAGTCCCAACAGCGGCGTGATGCGGACCAGTGTTTGGATCAGAGGCAGAGTAAAGAGTAACTTGTGTTCAAAGTCGGACTGTAGCGATTCACGAATCCTCTGTGCTTCTTCGCGGGCACTGTGGCGTGACCAGACAGCGGTGAGCGACTTCATTTCGCGATTTGCCCGAAAATGAATGAACAACAAGCGTTCGAAGATCAAGAACCACAACACAAAAGCTGCGATCGTGATGGCGTATAGCACAGCGCCACCCCGATCCAAGAAGCCATTGATGTCGTACAGCAGTTGCATGAGGTCCATTTAGGCTTTCCGCGCAATCAGGCCAACACTTTGGTGTTCAACAAGATCGATAATGCGTTTCGATTTGGCGCTGAGAAAGGTATGCGCAAACAGCAGCGGAATCGCCACACTCAAACCGAGCACAGTGGTGACCAATGCCGTTGATATACCGCCAGCCATGAGCTTGGGATCACTGGTGCCAAATAGGGTAATGGTCTGGAAGGTGATGATCATACCGATAACGGTACCCAGCAGACCTAGCAGTGGCGCCACAGCTGCTAACAACTTGATAAAGCCATTGTAGCGTTCGATCGAGGGCACTTCCTTGAGCATCGCTTCTTCCAGAGCAATCTCCCGCTCCTGGAGCGGCTTATCTTGAGTCGCCTTGTACACAAGAGCAATGCGGCCCAAGGCATTTTTGTTCGAAGGTTTGGCCAGGTTTTTCGCTTGTCGTGAAATCTTGGACGCGACAAAGCTGAGGTACACATAGCGCAGGAGGGCAATGAGGAGACCGATGGCGCCCAATGACAGCACGATGTAGCCGATGATACCCCCTTGCTGAATTCTCTCCCACAAATTGGGTTTGAGGGTGAGCATACTCAGCAATTGCCCGCGCGTCGGGTCGATGGTGATTTTGACGAGATCTTCGCCATTCCCGTTGGCATAGTTCGCAGCGGTTCGACTGTAGCGTAGGGGCGGTTGTCGTTGTAGCTGGGTCAGTGAATTCGTTTCGATGCTGTGCTGCAAATATTCGCCTTCGGCAATGGCGGCATAGGCGCCGATGCGCACCACGCCGAGCGACTCGGCGCTGCCGTCGCGTTGCGTGACATCGCTGGTGAAGGCACGGGTCTTACCGGTTTCACCCATTTCTTGCAGCATGACGAACCAAAGCTCCTCCAGCTCTTGCACAGTGGGTAGTGCCTTGCTCTGTGCCAGGGTCTCAAGGAATGTGTGTCGGTCTGGGT
>DOIU01000477.1:0-371 GCA_003511825.1 Gammaproteobacteria bacterium
CCGGGGTTGGCCGGCTTTTTCCATCGGTTGGTTGGCGGCGTCTTTGAAGCCCATGGCGCGAATCGCATCGGCAGATGGGCCAATAAACCGGATGCCTGCCTCCTTGCAGGCGTCGACAAAGCTTGGGTTCTCTGACAGGAAACCGTAGCCCGGATGGATTGCCTCTGCGCCGCTCTGTTGAGCGACCTCCAGAATGCGATCAATATTGAGGTAACTGTCAGCCGCAGCGGGTGGCCCGATGTGCCAGGCTTCATCGGCGATCTGTACATGCTTGGCATATTGGTCTGCGTCTGAATAGACCGCAACGCAGCGAATGCCGAGCTGTTGGGCGGAGGTAATGACTCGGCACGCGATTTCGCCACGATTGGCGA
>DOIU01000477.1:689-4690 GCA_003511825.1 Gammaproteobacteria bacterium
GCGATTTCGCCACGATTGGCGATCAGTATTTTAGTAAACATGCGCACCTCCCTACATGCGGAACACGCCAAACTGCGTGTCCTCAATGGTTGCGTTCAATGCGCAAGATAGCGACAGGCCCAGGACATCTCGCGTTTTGCGCGGATCGACGATACCGTCGTCCCACAATCGCGCCGACGCGTAAAGCGGATGACCTTGTGCTTCAAATTGATCAATCACGGGCTGTTTAAACGCTGCTTCTTCCTCAGCGCTGAAGGGTGTGCCTTGACGTTCAAGGTTGTCGCGTCGCACCGTGGCCAGTACGCCGGCGGCCTGTTCGCCGCCCATCACGGAGATGCGGCTGTTGGGCCATGTCCAAAGGAAGCGCGGGGAATACGCGCGGCCACACATGCCGTAGTTGCCGGCGCCAAAGCTGCCGCCAATCAGGACCGTGATCTTGGGTACCTTGCTGGTGGCGACGGCGGTGACAAGCTTGGCACCGTCCTTGGCGATGCCGCCGGTTTCATACTTGCGGCCGACCATAAAGCCGGTAATGTTCTGCAGGAACACCAGCGGTATCTTACGTTGGCTGCAGAGTTCGACAAAGTGCGCTCCCTTGAGCGCGGACTCTGAAAACAGCACGCCATTATTTGCGATAATGCCCACGGGCAGGCCGTGTATATGAGCGAAGCCGCAAACCAGTGTCGACCCATAGCGCGTTTTAAATTCGTCAAAGCGCGAGCCGTCTACGGTGCGCGCAATCACTTCGCGAACGTCATAGGGTGTGCGTAAATCCGCAGGTACCACGCCCAAAATCTCGTCGGGATCAAACAATGGGGCTTCTACGGCTTCGCGCTTGACGCTGTCAGGCTTGCGGCGATTCAGGTTGGCGATGGCGCGTCGCGCGAGCGCGAGTGCATGGGCGTCGTCGCGTGCAAAATGGTCGGCCACGCCCGATAAGCGTGTGTGCACATCGGCACCGCCGAGATCTTCTGCGGTGACGACTTCACCGGTCGCTGCTTTGACCAGCGGCGGCCCGGCCAGAAAGATCGTGCCCTGATCACGCACAATGATGGTCCCGTCAGACATGGCAGGCACATAGGCGCCGCCCGCGGTACAGGAACCCATCACCACGGCGACTTGCGGAATGCCTTTGGCGGACATGGTCGCTTGATTAAAGAAGATGCGCCCAAAGTGATCGCGGTCGGCGAAGACTTCGTCTTGATTGGGCAGATTCGCGCCGCCTGAATCGACCAGATAGATACAAGGCAGGTGATTGGCGTCGGCGATTTCTTGCGCGCGCAGGTGTTTCTTGACGGTCAGCGGATAGTAGGTGCCGCCTTTGACCGTGGCGTCATTGCACACGATCATGCACTCTTGGCCTTCAACGCGTCCAACACCGGCGATGACGCCCGCGGCGGGTGCATCATTGTTATAAAGATTGTGCGCGGCGAACAAGCCGACTTCCATAAAGGGCGAACCGGGGTCGAGCAGACGCGACACGCGATCCCGAGGGAGTATTTTGCCCCGAGACTCGTGGCGTTCGCGCGATTTTTCGGGGCCGCCTTGCATATTCCGCAGCGCAACGTCTTCAATCTCGCCCAACGCCGCGAGCATCGCCGCTTCATTGGCTTGAAAAGTCGCTGACCGTGGGGAAACGGACGACTTGAGGACCGCCATCTACTTGGTCTCCTGAAAGATTTCGCGCCCGATCAGCATACGCCGGATTTCAGAGGTACCCGCGCCGATTTCATACAGCTTAGCGTCACGCAATAGGCGCCCAGCTGCGTACTCATTAATATAGCCGTTACCACCGAGACATTGAATGGCTTCCAGCGCGACTTGGGTGGCCTTTTCTGCGGCATACAAAATACAACCCGCAGCATCTTTACGAGTGGTTTCGCCACGGTCACAGGCGGCAGCCACCATGTACACATAAGATCGGCAGGCGTTCATGTCGGTGTACATATCCGCCAGCTTGCCTTGCATCAGCTGGAAGGTGCCGATAGGGCGGTCAAACTGCTTACGCTCGTGCACATAGGGGACGACAATGTCCATGCACGCTGCCATGATGCCGAGCGGGCCACCGGCGAGGGTGACGCGTTCGTAGTCGAGGCCTGACATCAACACGTTCACACCACGGCCCTCGCCACCGAGGATGTTTTCAACCGGCACTTTGCAGTCTTCAAACACCAGCTCGCAGGTATTGGAGCCGCGCATACCGAGTTTGTCGAGCTTCTGCGCGGTAGAGAAACCGGCAAAGTCTTTTTCAATGATAAAGGCGGTAATGCCTTTGCTGTTTGCGCTGGGGTCTGTCTTGGCATAAACCACGAGGGTATCGGCATCCGGGCCGTTGGTGATCCACATTTTGTTGCCGTTGAGGACGTAGTGATCGTCGCGCCGTTCAGCGCGCAGTTGCATGGAGACGACATCCGAACCCGCGCCGGGCTCCGACATGGCCAGAGCCCCGATATGCTCGCCACTGCACAGTTTGGGCAGGTACTGGCGTTTTTGCGCCTCGGTGCCGTTGCGATCAATTTGGTTCACACAGAGATTGGAGTGTGCGCCGTACGACAGGCCAATAGACGCCGAAGCGCGACTGATTTCTTCTATCGCGACAACATGGGCCAGATACCCCATGCCGCTGCCGCCGTATTCCGGGTTGGCGGTGACACCGAGCAGGCCCAAGTCACCCAACTCTGGCCACAGGTCAGGTGCAAAGGTATTGGTGGCGTCGATGGTGTCGGCGCGGGGGGCGATTTTATCCTGGGAATACTTTCTGACCATGTCGCGTAGGGCTTCGATTTCTTCACCTAGCGCGAAATTCATCACTGCGTTAAACATGCGTGTGGTTCTCCGATTGACTGATTCAACGGACGGTGTCGGCAACGGTGTACCGAGACGGCCCGGGCTCATTAGGCCATACGTGACGATTGCCAGCGCAGGCAGGTAGGGGTCTACTGGCATACACGCATGAACACTGTGGTCGGGAACGAATGTGTAGGCCTGCAGCGGCAGACGTAGACGACGTTTTCGATCACGTTCTTTGGTGCAGGTTGACCAGTTTGTCTGGTCGACACGCAGACCCTGACGGCTTATGTGATACAAAACCGTGACTAAAGGCTAACAGTTGCGTATGGCTTTTTTCAACGTTTTTGCGCAAAAAACTTGACTAAGTTTTTGATTGTTTTGACCAAACTGGATGACGTGGTTCGTTAACAGCTTCCCCATGTTGGATGTGATGGTGTGAGGCCTGTCTGTCTTGCCATGGCGCGCAGTCTCCGCCTGTGCGCGTTGCAAATGCCTGATTCACCGCCCGCTGCGGGCTTTTGGGTGATCTTTATGTACGGTCGCTGCCGATGCGCCAGGAAACTCTGATGACCGTGGTCGGCTGCTTAGTCTGACGGGATTTATAACCACGTCAAATGTTCGCGTTAACTGCGGGTTAACCGTAGATGCGACGCAAGGTCAGCTTTCGACTGACGAGCCTGCCCGCAGTAAAGCCCGCAGCGATGCGGTCGATGTAAATGACAGGCAATACACAATGTTGATGTACCATCGTGGAAAAGGATTTTACGCTCTCTAGTCCCGTGCAGATCGCACGAATCATTCAATCGCTGCGCGACGACCATCAACTCATCGGCGTGAGTTTTCGCGACCGCAACGAGGGGTCGCAGAGCATTATTGTGGACGTTGATCTGGACGCCGGGTTTTTCTCGGTGGATGAACTGCCATCGGCCGGCTGCCGACAGCTTGTTTCAGATGGCGAGCCTTTTGATATCCGCGCGGAGCTGAACGGCGTGGATGTGGGTATGGCCGGCTTGAAAGTCAGTGAGATCAGTGAAGACGATCAGGGGGCACTGTATCAAGTGCCAATCCCCAAGCGTATCAGCTATGTGCAGCGCCGCGAGGCGTTTCGCGCACGTGTGACAGGGTTGACTGAGGTTCCTGTTGCGCTCTCATGGACAGACGAGGAGACCTCGACCTCTGGCGAGTTAGAGGCCGCATTGGACGATATTTCG
>DOIU01000481.1:0-215 GCA_003511825.1 Gammaproteobacteria bacterium
GCATCTATGCCATTGGCGACGTCAACGGTAAGGCGCAGTTAACCCCCGTGGCGATTGCGGCAGGTAGACGCTTGGCGGATCGCCTCTACGGCGGCATGCCTGAGCGGCGCGTGCATTACGAGAACATCCCGACGGTGGTCTTCTCGCATCCGCCGATCGGCACGGTTGGCATGACGGAGCCTGAAGCGCACGAAGTCTATGGCAGTGACGAGATC
>DOIU01000481.1:534-6083 GCA_003511825.1 Gammaproteobacteria bacterium
AGTCTATGGCAGTGACGAGATCAGCTGCTACACGTCGTCGTTCACACCAATGTACAGCGTGTTTGGCCACCAGCCCTCCCAGACGGCGCTCAAGCTGATTGTTGCTGGTGAGGAAGAGACAGTGGTGGGTTGTCACGTGATTGGCATCGGCGCGGATGAAATGCTGCAAGGATTTGCCGTGGCTATCCGGATGGGGGCCACCAAGCGAGACTTCGATGACACGGTGGCGATTCACCCCAGCAGTGCCGAAGAGTTGGTCACGATGACGTGATCACCGGGCAAGGGGATGAAATTATGGCAACTGTGATGTGATCCGGCTCACGATTGGCGTGCCTGTGTCATAATCCGCCGCCAGAGCACGCCCCAGGACAGCAACTGCGCCATGTCTTCGACCCCAAATGACCATTTGGCCCCAGAGGCCCACAAGCTGCAGATCTATAAAAAGCTCTCGGTGTGTGCTGAGTTTCTGGGCGCGCTCAAGCCTGACCTGCGCGAAGAGGAGATCCGCGCATCGGTCGCGGAGCCGGGTGAAGTGGTGTTTCGCGATGCCCGCCTGATTGTGAAGGATTTGCGCTTGGCGAGCCATTATTCGCCAAGGATCGCCATGACGTCGCTGAATCAACACATCATGCGCCGATCAGTCGCCGATCTGGCGGATGAATATGCGGTCGTGGAACTCACCATGGATGAGCTGGTGGGGAACGTCGGACGCAAGCTCGATGCGCTCACGCGCCAGCATCCGGTATCACGTCGGCGCAACCAAGATCTGTTGCTGCGCGTCGAATTGCGCAATTGCCGCTTGCTCAGCTTAGGGCCTCAGCTGCAACTCACCGTCTTTGAAGCCATGGGTTGGCGCAGTATCTCCATGGTGGTTGATCGACTCGCTGTCATCCTCTACGCGGGTGATCGCGCACCCTCATGGCTGCGCCAGCACCAGGGGCGTCGCTTCGCCACCCCCCATGCGTGATGAACGTAAGCTGATTCGCCTGTTTTCATAGCCTAGTCGCACCGCTCTCTGGGCGTCTCCACTAAAGAATTCCTGCTTCTGGGTCGCCATAAGCCCAATAGGCACACACGACTTCGGGTTAAAGCCCGTGCTTCTTGGTACGCGTGCGTGGGACGTTTAACCCTAACCTTTTGGACCAATGCAGAGAATGCGGGCGCACTTGGACGATGTATCCGGATTTACGCTAATTGAATTACTGGTGGTGGTGGCCATCGCTGGCATCATTGCCAGTATGGCGGCGCCGTCGTTCACCAGCATGATTCAAGGCAGCGCTGTTTCTGCGGCGACCAACGATCTGTTTTCAAGCATTCGTCTGGCGCGATCTGAAGCCGTCAAGCGTGGTTCTCGCACCAGTGTTTGCAAAAGTAGTTCAAGCATGAGCGCATCGCCCGCCTGTGATGCTGGTGCGAGCTGGCAAGATGGCTGGGTGGTGTACAACGACGCCAATGAGAATGGTGTCATTGACAGTGAGGATGTTGTCTTGGTGCACGAGCCCCTCAAATTTGGTTTTGCGGTAGCACCCGATGCCATATTTGCAGATTTTGTGTCGTTCAATGCAGTTGGTGCCAGTACGACGAATGCCAATGGCTTTGCCAGCGGATCGATCGTGATGCGCTACGGTGATGATGAAAAGGAAATTTCAATCATGTCTAACGGCCGTGTTCGTATTGAATAGCGTTGTCAGCGCATGATGAATCAACTGTCCACCACTAAAAACATGCGAGGTATCGGCATCCTGGAGGTGCTGATCGCGTTGGTGGTGGTGTCTATTGGCGTACTTGGCCTCGCGGGGACGCAGCTGAACGTGATGCGGGTGGCTAAGGGCTCAAACAACCGCTCTCAGGCCGTGCTCTATGCGCAAACCATCATTGAGCAGATGCGGGCCAATCCTGCTGCCGTTGCGGGCATGACCTACGAGGGTTTAGACAGCACCGCCTTGGATTGCTCGGCGCTGCCAAACCCCTACTGCAACGCTTATCCTTCAGGGCCGACGACCACGCCTGTGTGCTCTACCCAGATTGAAAAGACCCAGAACAGCTTCTATTCGGTGGCTTGTGGTCAATGGGATGGTGCAGATGCTGTCAACGGCATCGCTGACAATCTGCCCAACGGTGCGATTACGGTGCAGTGTGATGATGCACCGTGCACCGACACTTCCTCTTACACCATCAGCGTGACCTGGTCTGAGACCGAAGTAACCGATGGCGCAGATGTTGAGGCGACCAAGCAGGTGACGATGCGGGTGTTGCCATGAGCGGCTCACAGCGCCAGCGTGGTATGTCACTGATTGAGCTGATGATCGCCATGGTGATCGGGCTCATCATTATCGCGGGTGTGATCAACATCTTTATAGCCAGCCGGCAGTCAACGCGTTTTGCCGATGGCTTGCGCGATATGCAAGACAACGGTCGCCAGGTCGTGCATGTATTGCAAGACGCGATACTGCATGCGGGTATGTCGACCGGTGACGGTCTCTTACCCGTCAATCTCGCCAACAGCAGTCCCATCCAGTTGACGTTGCGTGTTCAGGCGGCGACCGACTGTACCGGTGCGGATACCGCTGCGGCATCCGAACCCGGCATCGCACAAAACACCTTCTTTCATGACCCGGTTGAAGACCAGATATTGTGTATCGGTGACACGGGTGCGGCGGCGATGCCTGTTGCCGACAATATCCAGGATTTGCGGTTTTTATACGGCCTAGATGAAGACTTCGACCCTGACAATCGCAATGGCATTGAGCGCTACGTGCAGTATGCCGAGGTCGCTGATCCTTATGAAATCGCGGGCATCAAATTTGCTGTGCTAGTCACGACCGATGGACCGGTAAAAGATGTGGCAACCAACAAAACCTACGTGGTGTTGGATAACACAATCACCGAAAACGACCAGATTGGCAGGCAGGTGTTCCATTCCACCGCCATAATCAGAAACAAACGCGAATGATGGTAGCGATAAGGACACAGAGACAAAACGGATCTGCATTGTTGATCAGCTTATTGTTGTTGGTCCTTATTGCAGTGGTCGGTTTATCCGCGTTGTCTGATACGGCCACCAATGAAATCATTGCGGCGAATATGCAGCAGAAGTCGATTGGCTTCCAGGCGGCAGAGTCGTCCATTCGCAGTATTGAAGATTGGCAAACGCTGGCGACCAATCTGCCGGCAACGCCCATTAACGACCCGCCCCCTGTCTCCTTTGAGCGCAACGATGCATTTGATCAGCCCAAGGTGGACGTCACCGCACGGGCTGAGTTTCAGTATTGCGGTGAACGTATGCCGATTGGTGCGAGCCTCTCCGCGAGTGAGGGTGTGGGTGTGGTCAAGTTCATGGATCAGATTTTTGAGATCCGTGGCGAAGCGACCATCAATAATACACGTGTGCGCAGCGAACATCGCGTGCGCGTCAGTAAACAACATTTCGAAACGAATAGAACCGGTAACTGTCCCTAAATACGCCGGTTCTTAGATGTAAACGACGAAAGTCAGGTTATACCGATGTACTCAGTATTTAAAAACGATCAATGGACTCAAGCCGTCTGTCGTTTGCGCAAGCATCGCTGGGCAGTGGCATTTGTTGTATTTTTTGCCTGGATACCGTCTGTGTTTGCGGATGATATTGAGGTGTATATCAATTCGACCACGGATTTTGGTCCGAACATTCTCTTCTTGTTTGATCTGTCCGGCAGCATGGCGTGGCGTGAGGCTGATGAACTCATGCCCGGTCCGGGTGAAGATTCGCGTTACGACATTCTCAAATCCGCGTTGAATCAGGTGCTCAGTGACGACCTCGGAGCGCTGAATATTGGTCTTGCTTGGTTCACTGGCGATGGCTATAACAACTATGCCACAGGTCTCAAATGGCCGATCTCTCCCAACTCAGCCCAAGCCAATACCTATGACAGCGCAATCGCTGGTGGGACTGAAGTTCGCGACGTGATTGAGTCTATTTTGGATGCTCAGACGCCTTACGGTGGTACCGCGATTGTCGAGTCCTTGTATGAAGCGGCCCGCTACTTCCGAGGTGATTCCGTCGATTTGGGCGCATTCGCACCGCAATCCTGGGACACGGCCCTGCAAAGCTACACGGGCGGCAATATCGAGGCAGCGCATCCCGCATCCTATACACCTTCAAATGCATTTTCTGGTGGCGGTGGCGCAGCGAATTACCAATCACCGATTAACGGCAGTTGCCAACCGAACTACGTGGTCCTGTTGTCGGACGGTCGACCCACGGTGCTGAATGATCAGGGGAAAATTGAGACTTTCCTGGGCACATCTTGTGTTGATGAATCCAACGGTATCCTCAATGATGTCACCGACTGGAAAGACTCTGCCAATTGCGGTAAAGAGCTCGCCAGCTTCCTGGCCAATACGGATCAGATCCCGAGTCTACCCGGCAGTCGAGTCAAGTTACTGACCGTCGGATTCGCCTTGAGCAATACCGTAGAGGGCGAAGCAGGGCGCACGTTTTTGCAAGCCCTCGCCACAGCCGGCGACGGGGCATTCTATGAAGTTTCTGCTAGTCTGGATCTGGCGACAATTCTCTCGAACATCGTCGGGCAAGTGTCCGGGAATAACGAAAGCTTCACACCACCGAGTGTGGCGGTTAACCCGTCCAATCTCTCGAGCAGCAATCGCACATTTGTCAGCATGTTTAAACCTGCCCACAACCGCAGCTGGGCCGGCAATCTCAAAGGTTACTTCCTCGGTAGTAGTGGTTTTCTGGATGTGGATGGGAATCCAGCGATGACAAGCGGCCCGGACGGTGATGTCTTTGCGGCTTCTGCACGCAGTTTTTGGAGCAGCAAGGCAGACGGCGCTGAGGTCCCGGAGGGGGGCGCCTCAGAGAAGATTCCAAGCTCTGGCCGAAAGGTATACACCTACCTTGGCACAAGCAATGATTTGACGGACAGCAGCAACAGTGTGGAGGCGTCAAATGCGTCAATCACGTCGACCATGCTCGGTTTGAGTAGCTACGCGTCGGCTGCGGAGCGCAGCGACCTGATTGATTGGTACCGCGCATCGCCGTACGGTGACCCCCTGCACTCTCAGCCGGTATTGTTAGACTATGGTTCGCAAAAAGTGGTCTATATCGGGACTAACAGTGGTTTTTTACACGCGGTGGATGCCACTCAACCAACGGCAGCTGGGGAATACAGCGGTGGTGATGAGATTTTTGCATTCGTACCTGAGCCGTTGCTGAAAAACGTTTACCCACTCAAACGCAACTTTGCCTGGGGCAAACACATCTACGGTTTGGATGGCGATATTACTGTATGGCATCAAGATGCCAACAACGACCATGTGGTCAATGGCGCTGATAAGGTGTTGCTTATTGCTGGCATGCGTCGAGGTGGCAGTGCCTACTACGCCTTGGATATCACCAATCCATCAAGCCCTAAACTGAAATGGCAGATCAACCCTTCTGTCGCGGGTTTCGAGCGTTTGGGCCAGACCTGGTCTCGAGCGACACTGACCACCATCGACAATAAAAAAGTGTTGATATTCGCGGGTGGGAACGACGCGGATCAAGACAATAC
>DOIU01000443.1 GCA_003511825.1 Gammaproteobacteria bacterium
CCCACCAGGTGCCCCACATGGGCTTGCCCCAGAGGCTGCCGGTGGCGAGCGCCAAAAAGGTAAAACTGGCGCCAATGGGCGCGCTGGCGATCAAGACCACACTGGCAAGCTTCATGCGCCATACCAAAAACACGGTCGCGCAGATCGCCATGGACACATACACAAACATCGACATCCATGCCGCAGGGACGTGGACATACATGATGCGAAACGACTCACCTTGCTGGTAATCAGCGGGGGCCGTAAACAGCCCCATGTAAAGGCCGGGCAAAAACAACAACAAAAACAGCCCCGCCACCCATGGCAATAGCGTGCCCGAGATCCGATAGAACCAGACCGGCGATACCAAGCGGTGAAACCAGCGCATAAAGGTATTCATTATTGCGAGACACTCATTTTTAAGGCGGCGGCGATAGCCATCGGCGCGAGCGTGGCACTCAGTATTAGCAGAGCGGCCAGGATATAGATCTGACCTGTCACCGGCAATCCCGCTGCAGCTATATCCACTGCGCCCGCGCCAAATATTAATATCGGGATATACAGCGGTATCACTAATAGGGCAAGCAGCATGCCGCTTCGCTTCAAGCCTAATGTCAGTGCGACGCCAATGGCACCAATAAAACTCAATACCGGCGTGCCCAGAACCAGCGTTGCCAACAACGTGCCGAGCGCCTTAACCGGCAGGTTCAGGGCTGTTGCCATTATCGGCGACAGCAGTAACAGGGGCAGTGCGCTCATCACCCAGTGCGCCAGTACGCGTGCCACAACGATGATGGCCAACGGACGCGGGCTGAGAACAAGCTGCTCAAGGCTGCCGTCGTCGTAATCACTGCGAAACAGGCTGTCCAGTGACAACAGCGCTGACAACAGCGCCGCCACCCAGACCACACCCGGCGCAATGTTCTGCAGCAAGTTGGGCGACGGGCCTATGCCCAGTGGAAACAGCATCGTCACCAGCACGAAAAACATCAACGGATTCAGCACTTCGCTGCGATTGCGGTAGGCAATCAAGAGGTCGCGTTTGAGCAGGGCGATAAAGGTATTCATCGTTGGCATCAGGGCGTCAGCCTCAGCCGCACGAGGCACTCGTCGTCCAAGGATACGCTGTGGTGAGACGTCATGACCGCCATGCCGCCGTCCGCCAAATGCTGGTGCACGAATGACTCCAGCATGGCAATGCCGGTGACGTCCAAGGATGCCTGGGGTTCGTCCAGAATCCACAGAGGCGCTTGCTGCAGCAGCAGGCGCGCCAGCGCAAGTCGGCGCTTCATACCGGCAGAAAACAGTCGCGGACGCGTGTGTTTGTAGCCACGCAAGCGCACCATTTCCAAGACTTGGTTGATCTTGCGATCGGTGCGCGCATGCAATGCCTGCGCGATACGCAGGTTTTCAGCGGCCGTCAGGTCTTCTTTGAGGCCATTGGCATGGCCGAGCCATAAGAGCTGGCTGCGGTAGTCTGCGCCCAGGGTGCGAATCGAGGTGCCGTTCCACAGGATATCGCCGTGATCGGGTGCACGCAGGCCCGCCAGCATCTTGAGCAGAGAGGTTTTACCGCTGCCATTATCACCTTCGACCAGCAATACGTAGCCGGGCGCGAGGGTAAAGTCGAGCTTCTCAAAGAGCGTGCGGTGACCGCGAACGCATGCGAGTTCGCGGGATATCAGTGACACGGTGTCAGACAATCCGATTTATTGTAGATGGTGCGATTTATCGGGGAAAAGCGACCGGATGTCAATAACATGGGTCAAGACGGTTGCGGATTGGGAGCCCTTGCAGCCGCGTGCTCAAGCCGTGCCACTGGCGGCGTGCCATATGGGCATGCGGAACTGGAAGGTGGTGCCTTGCTCGGGTTGGCTCTCGACCGTGATGGATTGCTCATGCAGCTCCAGAATACGGTGAGTGATCGCCAACCCCAAACCCGCGTGGGCACGGCTGCCTCGGTCGGCGTCATCTTCGCGGTAAAAGCGTTCAAAAATTGCCTGAATATTCTCGTGCGAAATGCCTTTGCCATTGTCCTCAATGCTGACATTCACCGCGTCGTCAATGACGTCCAGCTGCAGAATGACCTGGCCGCCCTGATGGCTGTGTTCAATAGCGTTGTCGATGAGGTTGCTCAGGGCGCGGTCCATCAGGGCGATGTCACCGCGGACCATCGGCAGCGGATTGTTGGAGCGACAATGCAGCGCAATGCCGCGCGCCTCCGCCTGCAGGCGGAACTTCAAAACCACGTCTTGCGCCAGCTCTGCCAGCGAGAAGGGCTCAAAAGCGGGCGTGATGTCTTTGGCTTCGAGCTTGGACAACTCAAACAGATCGTCAATCAATCGACTCAGACGTTGGCTGTTGCGCAACGCAATGGCTAAGTACCCTTTGCGTTCCACATCGGGCAAGGATTCGTAGTGGCTGTGCAAGCGCTCGATATAGCCGTGCAGTGCCGCCAGCGGGGTGCGCAGATCGTGTGAGACATTGGCGACCATGCTGCGCCGTTGTCGATCTTGCTGCTCCTGGGCAAGGTATTGGGCGCGGATATGTTCGGCCATGATGCCAAAGCGGTTGGCCAGTTGACTGATTTCGTCGTGAAAAACTTGGGGCCGAGATAACAGACTCAATGAATCATCTTGACGCTTGTAGCCATTTTTCTGGAATTGATACACCGCCTTGTCGAGGCGGCGAATGCGTCGGGTGAGGTAAAAAAACAGCACCAGACCAATGGGTAAACCCAGGGCGAGGCTGCCGAGCAGGGCCCACAGGCTGAGCGACATGAGTGCCCCGGTTTGCTCCAGGCGATACGCCTCATCGAGCCGGCTGCTTTGCAGCACGACGTAGAGATAGCCTTCGGGTTTTTCAGCGTGTGGCAGCACGGCCACAGAGAACGATTTTTGTTGATCAGGATCGCGCGGGTCATCGCCCATCAGTGGGTACATCGAATCCCCGGCGAGAAACTCCCGGATTGGCCCCAAGTCCACGGATTGACGCCGGATGGCATTCGGCTCTGCCGAGAAATCCAAGATATTGCCTGACGGATCGAGGTAATAAATCTCAATGCTGGGGTTGAGCAGCATGGTCAGATGAAAGGCGTCGTGCATGGTGGATTGGTCCACCGCGCCGTCTTTGACCAGATCCATTTCGCGGGCCAGATCCGCTGCGAGGCTGCGATTCAGCTGCTGATTGCCCGACTGATGGGTGCGTTCCAACAAGGCTTGGGACAGCAGCGCGTAAAACAGGCCCGCCAAGAACAGCAGGACGACCAGCGACAGCGCCAGCTTGCTATAAAGTGTGCGAAGTGGCCGTAGCATGTGTGTGGCCGGTATTAGCGCCGGCGTCAGGGCGACTGAACTGATAGCCCACGCCCCATACGGTCAGGATATACGCCGGTTTTTCGGGGTTGGATTCAATCTTACTGCGCAGGCGGTTGATGTGGGTATTCACGGTGTGCTCATACCCTTCGTGGCAATAGCCCCAGACCTTGTCCAGCAACTGACTGCGAGAGAAGACTTGCCCCGGATGACGCGCGAAAAAGACCAAGAGATCAAATTCCCGTGCTGTGAGTGAAATCACCTTTTGGTGCAGGTGCACCTCGCGCGAGACCAGATCAATGTGGCCATCTTGCAGTGCAATGCGGGATTCTGAGGCAGCCTCATTGTCGTTCGAGACGGACTCGCAACGCCGAAACATGGCTTTCACCCGCGCGGTCAGTTCCAGGAAGCTGAAAGGCTTGGTTAAGTAGTCATCCGCGCCGAGCTCCAGGCCGAGCACGCGATCCAGCTCAGCGGCTTTAGCGGTCAGCATCAGCACCGGCGTTTGACGATCACGCGCGCGGATTTCGCGGCATAAGGTCAAGACATCGCGGTTCGGCAGCATAATGTCGAGGATGATCATGTGGTAGTCGTGTCGCTCTTGCAAAATTCGCGATGCAGCAAGCCCATCACTGATCACGGTACATCGGCAATCAATTTCACCCAGATGTAAAGCAATCAATCGAGCGATATCGGCATCGTCTTCAACAATCAATACATGGCGCGGCATCCCATTCCCAGCAAGTTGGCAGCAGACACAGATTGGTACGGTCTGCTGCCAAAAAGTTCATCGCCGAGTAATGGTGATGCGCATCGCCGGGTTGTCAAAGCGGTGAGATTGGTCCAGCGCTGAGCCTGTGAGCCCATCGTCGGCCGTGACCACACCACCGTGCCGCGCGACGCGATCGCGATCGTCACGCGCGCTGTTGTAGCCCTCGCCACCGTCCCCCGGACCGGGGATGGTGCCGCTGGCTTCGCTGTTGGCTTCTGTGCCAGCGTCATAGACCGGAGCGGTGAATGTCAGCGAAGCCTGCGGCGCCAAACCTGAGACATCAATACTGCCGACACCGGCAAAGGCGTCATTGGTATTGACCAACATGGTCGCCACGGTTAACAGCGTTTGGGTGTCAGCGCTGCTGGTCACAACGATGGTCTCGCTGCCGCCAGGCCCGATGGGTGCGGTGCCGGAAGCACCCGTGGCATCGAGGCCTTCGAGGTCAGCGCCAATCATGTCGCTGTTGTCGCCACCTTCCGCCATCTTTTCAAGCCCGACGGATGCTGCAGAGCCCACTGCCCAGGCTGAATAGGCGGCGCTGTGCGAAATCACGGCCACAGGTGACAGCGGTTGGTTGTTGGTGAGATTGATCACAGTGATCTCATAACTTGATTGAGCCGCGCCATTGCCAGGGTCAGTGCCGTTGCCGTTGCCGCTACCGTTTTGGCTGCCATTGTCACCGCCG
>DOIU01000487.1 GCA_003511825.1 Gammaproteobacteria bacterium
CCGAAGCGCTCTTCTTGCACGAGCTGGACGATCTTGACAACGACGGTGTGCCCGATGGCGGCTGGTTTGCGGTGGGCAACCCTGATCTCAAGCCCGAGCGCAGTCGCAACGTCAACCTCAGCGTCGGCTATGCCGGCGACCGCGCACAGGTCGAGCTGACCGTGTTTAGGCGCGATATTGATGACTATATAAACTCGTACGTCCCCTTCACGATCGCCGGCGTTGAGAGCGAGAGCTTTGAGAACAGCGACGACGAGGTGAATGTGCGTGGTGCCGAATTGCAAGTCGATGCCCCCGTCACCGGCACGGTTCACGTCAACGCCAGCTTCACCTACACCCGCGCCTTGTTCAACGATGAAGGCCAGCAACTGGACGACATTCCCCGCCGTCAGGCGAAGCTCGGCGTTGACTATCGGCCCCTGTCGGAGCGCTGGGGTGCCGGGCTGCACGTGATCTATGTTGGCGACGTGAATGACCGCGAGCAGCGCGACCGTTACACGGTGGCGGATCTTACCGGGTTTATGCACCTGGATGCCGCCGGCAAACACCGCATTAGCGCACGCGTTGAAAACATCACCGACAAAACCTACGCCACCAGCGTCGGTCGCGGCACGCGTGATAACGGAGACAACTACCTCTACGACAATATTGGGGTACCGCGCACCTTCCATCTCAGCTACCGCTACGCCTGGTAGCGGCGCGTCGGGTTCGCGTCTGTGCGTCTGCGTCGGCTCTGGTTCCGGGTCCACCGCTATGTGGGCCTGGTTTGCCTGGTGATAATGCTACTATGGTCCTTGTCCGGTGTGGTCATGATGTACCAGGGCTACCCGCGTCAGAGTGCCGAGGAACAACTCGCCACACTGGCACCGCTGAGCCTGGCGCGCTGCTGCGAAACACCGCAACTCGCGCACGTCGAGGATCAAATCACCCAGCTGGTGGTGGAAATGCTCGACGATCGGCCGACGCTGCACTTGTACTGGGCCAACGGCGAGCGCCAGCTGTTTGATCTCACACACGGCACGGGGTTACCGTCGATCTCGCCCGAACTCGCGCGCAAGGTGGCTCGGCGCTACCTCGGGCGCGATCATCTCCCGCCAGCCGAGGTGATTGCGCGCGACCAGTGGACGGTTTACGGCAGCTATAACCCCCAGAGTCCGCTGTATCGCTTCAGCGTGGACGACGCCGCGGCCACCGAACTGTATGTCTCATCGCGCACCGGGCAGATCGTACAAGAGACCACCCGAAGCGAACGGCTGTGGGGCTACCTCGGCGCAGTGACGCATTGGATCTACCCGACGCTGCTGCGCCAGCATGTGAGCCTGTGGTATTGGCTGGTGGTTGTATTGTCGGTGCTCGGCACCCTGCTGACGGCTACGGGCTTGTATGTCGGCTGGGTGCAATTGCGACGCCGGCGCAGCCCGTATCGCGGTTGGCATAAAGTCCATCACTACAGTGGGTTGATCTTCGGGGTACTCACCCTCACCTGGGTCGCCAGTGGCTTGTTGTCCATGAATCCGGGCGGTTTGCTCGAAGCAGATCGTGGCGCCGCAGAGAAAACGCGATGGCGAGGCACGCCGACGCTCGACCTGCCCGCGATCACCGCGCAACTTGCGCAAGTGACCGTGCCCGAGGGCACGGTGCGCCTGCGCTGGCTCATCAGTGACGCCTTCCCCGCCGTATTGGCCGAGCGCCACGACGGGCCGAGCGAACGACTCAATGCCAACAGTCTGCTGCCGGAACCGCTGGCGCCTCAGCAACTCCCGCACAGCGCACGCCGACTGGCCGGTGCGGACAAAATCCTCAGCCAATCGCTGATCCACCGCGAAGACAGCTACTACTACAGCCACCATAAACACGCCCGGCTGCCGGTGTATCGCGTGGTCTTGGCGTCGGGCATCCGCTATTACCTGCACCCGCAGACCGGCGCCTTGCTCAAAAAGGTCGACGGCAACGCGCGCTGGTATCGCTGGCTGTTCAATGGCCTGCATAGCCTGGATTTTTTCGCCACCTTGCGCAGCCGCCCGGTGTGGGATCTGGTGATGCTGCTGGCACTCAGCGGGGTAACGCTGCTCTGCGTCAGCGGCGTGTACATTGGCTATAAACGCGCGGCTATCCTCAAACGCAGCCATCAGGCACGAAAACACCGAGCCTGACGAGGGTATCTTGCCCCGCTGGCCGCTTCGATGCGTCAGATCTGGCTTGACCGATCGTAGAATGGTTGTATATTCTCCTGTGCATAGGAAGACCTATCAAAAATAACCCTACACAAAAGGCGGTATCACCATCGTATAGTCCCTGGGAGAGAACCTTATGTTAATCATTCTGATGTTAGCTCTCCTGCTCTTGGTGGTCGTCCTCATGCCGGTTTGTGCGCACTACCAGTACGCAAAGCAGCAGCGCAAGGAAGCCGAAAGACAGGGCATCGATTTCTCCTTCAAGGCGCGTCAGAAGGCCTTAAAAGACGCCGACGATCTCTTAGCCTTGCCCAAGCCCACCACAGATGCCACCCCCCAAGCGGCCGCGCACATTGTGCCGCTGGCCCCCAGGCTGCAACGCCGCAAAAACACCACGCTGAACGCGCTGGCGCGCTAAGGCGCTTCCAATCCCTTCACGCATTCCCTGCAATCTCCAGCAACGCCGATCTGCGCGTCGTTAATGCACTAACCGCTTGCGCAAATCATCGGCGAGCGCCATGGCGCTGCTAAACGCGGACTCAACCCGCCCCTCCAGGCACCAATCGCCCGCGGCCGCGAGTTGGTTGTCCGTATCGAGTAAATACCGCACTGTGCGAGGCTGATCGACGTTCGCATAGCGCCAAGCATGTATTGCGCGATGTTGCGCCGTCGCCAATGACAAGCCCAATAAGTCACTCGCCGCGTCACACAGCTCGGTCATCACGGTGTCTCTAGGCGCATCGAGATGCGCCTGCGACCACGCGTTGTTGGCATGGATCACGAGGCGGCACGCGTCGGGTCGACCGGGTTTACTGCTATTCACCGCAATCCACCCGATTTTCGTGTCAACCACGCGCGCGACATCAAAGTCGAGCGGTAACGCCTGGTCAAAGCCGAGCATCACGGCAAAGCAGCCCTGCATCTGCAAGTCTGGCAACGCACTCATGGCGGCGAAGCTGGGCGGCAAGAGTGCCGCGGTTTGCGCAACAGGTGCGGTGCTGATGACCCAATCAAAGACGCCCAGTTCCTCGCCATCGGTATCCGTCAGCGCCCAACCACGCTCATCTGCGACCACAGACTGAATGTGGGTCTGACGACGGACATCCAGCCCGTCGGCCAGGTACCGGCCGATGGCACTCATGCCGGGTGAGCCGACGTAGTGCGGGCAAGTCGCGTCCCACTGGCGTTGGTTCATCACCTGGCCGTCGCGGATATCAACGACGCGCGCGTCCCACGCTTGCACCACGTTTGATGCGATCATGGGCTTGAGAAAGTCGTTAAACGCGTCCGTCTTGGCGGTGAAGTACTGCGCGCCGTGGTCAAACGCGAACGGCTCCGCGCGCCGGGTGGATAAGCGCCCACCCAAGCCTCGGGATTTTTCAAACACCGTCACCTGTGCGATATCCTGTAAGCTCCGCGCCAGGGTCAATCCCGCTAGCCCTGCGCCGATAATGGCGATCTTTACCATTGAGGTTGTTCCTGATTCAGTGCCTGATCGATCATCGTCTTGCGCCACTCACCCACGACTGCGCGCAGCCCGCGCCTGGTGCAACTTCTGGTAGCTTGCGATTAATTTTTGATGGCGATCCAGGCCTTCGAGTTTCAGGCTGGTTTTGCTCAGCCCGTGGAAGGTGACGTCGCGATTCACAGAACCCAACACCGCCGCCATCACTTCCTCGCCGAACATGCGTTGCAGATTTGGCACATAGTCTTCTATCGCCAGGGTATCATCCAATGTAATTTCAAGCACGGCTTGCATTGCCTGGTAGAACAGATTGCGCGCGACGGTGTTGTCATTGTATTGGAGAAAGGCTTGGGTCTGCGCCAGCGCATCATCGAGCGCACCGATCGCCAGATTGATCAGCAGCTTAAGCTCCAGAATCGTCAGCTGCCCCCAGACCGTGTTCTCGTCAAACTCAATGCCGATGAGCGTGCGAATATCGGTGTACTCATCCAGCTCGCTCTCTTCCAGGCGTTGCAGCAGAGCCTCCAGCTGCGCCTCGTTGAGGGCATGGACAGTGAGGATATCCTCGCGAAAGGCCAGCGCTTTATTGGTGTTATCCCAGATCAGGTCTTCAACGCCGTACACTTCGGAGTAGCCTGGCACCACAATCCGACAGGCGCAGGCGCCCAGCTCATTAAAGTCTGCGACATAGACGTCCTTACCGAGCTGCGCGAGCATGCCGAATAACACGGCGGCTTCGTGCTCGCTGGTGCCGGAGAAATCCCAGTCACTGAAGGCGTAATCCTGCTGGCTGCTAAAAAATCGCCACGAGATCACACCGGTTGAATCAATAAAGTGCTCGACAAAATTCTCCGGCTCCGTCACCGCGTGGCGATTGAACGTCGGCAGTGGGATATCGTTTAAGCCTTCAAAGCTCCGGCCTTGCAGTAACTCAGTCAAGCTGCGTTCGAGCGCGACTTCAAAGCTCGGGTGCGCACCAAAGGAGGCGAACACGCCCCCGGTGCGCGGATTCATTAGGGTCACACACATGACCGGAAACTGCCCGCCCAGCGAGGCGTCCTTGATCACCACCGGAAAGCCCTGCGCCTCCAAGGCCGCTATGCCCTCACGAATGGCGGGGAATCGGGATAGCACCGCTTCCGGCACATCCGGCAGCGCGAGTTCGTGCTCAATGATGTGCCGCTTAACCGCCCGTTCAAAGATCTCTGATAAACACTGCACATGCGCCTCGGCCTGTGTGTTGCCTGCACTCATGCCATTGCTGAGGTAGAGATTGTCGAGCAGATTGGTGGGAAAATACACCGTCTCGCCGTCGGACTGGCGCACAAAAGGAATGGCACAAATCCCGCGATCGGTGCGCCCGGCGTTGGTGTCAATCAAGTGCGAACCGCGCAGTTCATCGTCGGGGTTGTATATTGACAGGCAATAGTCATCGAGCAGACCCTCGGGCACGCTGTCGTCGTCCGTCAACGCAAACCACCGTTCGTTGGGATAGTGAACAAAGGCAGCGTTGGCGATGTCTTCGCCGAAGTACTGGTCGTTGTAAAAGAAGTTACAGTTCAGCCGCTCTATAAATTCACCCAGTGCCGAGCACAAGGCGCTCTCTTTGCTCGCGCCTTTGCCGTTGGTAAAGCACATGTGCGAGGCGGCATCGCGAATGTTCAGCGACCAGACATTCGGCACGATATTGCGCCACGAAGCCACTTCGATCTTCATGCCAAGCGCGGCCAGCAGGCCGGTCATCGTGGCGATGGTCTGCTCCAAGGGCAAATCCTTGCCGGGAATTCGCGTTTCGCTGCCGGTCGGGGTGGCCAATAGCAAGGCTTGGCGGTCGTCATCGAGACTCTCGACCGTTTTGATGCTGAACGCCGGCCCGTTCTCAATCACGCGCTTGACGGCGCAG
>DOIU01000329.1 GCA_003511825.1 Gammaproteobacteria bacterium
GGAGGCTGTGCTAGGGCCAGGCCTGCCGTTTAACCCAATGAGTCCTGCCCATGCCCACGCCGCAAGCGCATGCCCTTCCCTCCACGCGCAAAGATATCGTTATTGTGGGTGCCGGCCCGTCGGGGCTCAGTCTGGCCTGTGCGCTTGCAAACAGTGGCCTTGAGGTCGCCTTGGTGGATCAACAGGCCGAGGCGGAAATTGCCCGCCCTGCGATGGACGGTCGGGATATTGCGATGACGCATTTATCCCAAGCGCTGCTGCAGCGCATGCGTGTGTGGCAACGCTTCGCGCCCGCGCACATTCACCCGCTGCATGAGGCGACCGTGCAGAATGGCAATTCGGTTTACGCCTTGCATTTTGAGCGTGGGGATAAGGATGACGCGCCGCTGGGGTATCTCGTGGCCAACCATCGCATCCGTGAGGCGCTGTATGCGCAGGCCAACACCTTACCCAACGTGACCTGCTATTTCGAAAGCAGCGTTCGCGCGGTCGACAGCAACACCCAAGAAGCCACCGTGACGCTCGCGAACGGCATGCAGATACACGCCGCCTTAGTCGTCGCGGCGGATAGCCGTTTTTCGGCGACGCGACGGATGATGGGGATTGGTGCGCGCATGCGAGACTATGGTCGCGTGATGATCGTCTGCAATATGGCGCACACCGGCGACCATCGCCACACCGCGCAGGAATGCTTCCGTTACGGCCGCACCTGCGCGATTTTACCCTTGGGATCGGGGGAGTCGTCCATCGTGATCACGGTGCCGGCCAGCCGCGCCTCGGCGCTGGCCGCGCTGCCACCTGAGCGCTTTGCACAAGAGGTTGAGCGCATGCTGGATCATCGGCTCGGGCGCATGACGCTGATCTCTGAGCGGTTCAGTTATCCGCTGGTCGGCGCCTACGCCAATCGCCTTATCGGGCGGCGCTTCGCCTTGATTGGAGACGCGGCTGTCGGCATGCACCCGGTGACCGCCCACGGCTACAACCTTGCCCTGCGCTCGGTGGACACGCTGGCCCGCCAGATAACTCTGGCGGTGAAAGCATCGCGTGATATTGGCTCACCTTGGGTACTGCACCCCTATGAAATCCGCCACCAATTGACGGCGCGACCGCTGTACGACGCGACCAATCTGATCGTGCGTGTCTATACCGATGACAAGCCCATCGCAAAACTGGCCCGAAGCGCTGCTCTGCGGATCGGGAACAGCCTGCCGCCGTTCAAGCACTGGGTGACGCACGGGTTAACGCATACGCCTAGTCAAACCGCCCGTCAATAGCTTGGGGTTCTGAACGCTTGATCGGGCAAAGTACCGTGCTACCAAAAAAAACTACAAGCCGTGTTTGTAGAAATGGCTACGCCTTATTCGCCACAAACGCCTTCTTGCGCTTGGGATACAAAGCACGGCACATCTCACAGACCGTACCGTCGCAACCGCGCGCGCTGCAGAACTCGCGAGCGTAGTAGATGATTTGCAGATGCAGGTCATTCCATGACTCCTTGGGGAAGAGCTTTTTGAGATCGCGTTCGGTTTGCGCGACATTCTTACCCTGCGTGAGTCCCCACCGCTGCGCACAACGATGGATGTGTGTGTCCACCGGAAACGCGGGATGGCCAAAGGCCTGACTCATCACCACTGACGCCGTTTTATGCCCAACGCCGGGCAGCGCTTCCAGCGCCTCAAAGGTCTTGGGCACCTGCGCTCCGTGCTGGTCCACAAGCATCTGCGACAAGGTCGAGATCGCCTGCGCCTTGCGCGGTGCGAGACCGCAAGGTTTGATGATGGCTTGAATCTGAGGCACGGGTACCTTAGCCATTGACACCGGATCAGCGGCGAGCGCAAACAATGCCGGCGTAACCGTATTCACGCGCGCATCCGTGCATTGCGCGCTCAGTAACACGGCGATCAGCAAGGTATACGGGTCACTGTGATCCAAGGGGATCGGCGGATGCGGACAATACGCCGCCAGCGCTGCCCGAATATAGTCGGCGCGTTCTTGTTTGCGCATCGTGTTTCCTGGCTAAGGCAATAACCGCGTGACAATCACCGGGTCGGACGCCAGCGTTCGGTGCACCGGGCAACGATCCGCAATGCGGACCAGATCTGCGCGTTGCTCATCCGTGAGTGGCCCTACCAGAGACAACTCACGCGTGATCCTTTCTACCTTGCCTTGGCGGTCGGCACACTCGTCGCAGTCGTCGGCGTGGACGCGATCATGCCGGAGACGTACATCGACATCATCCAGCGGTATCTTTTTGCGATTGGCGTACATGCGCAAGGTCATGGAGGTGCAAGCGCCCAGTGACATGAGCAACAAGTCGTAGGGCGTGGGGCCCGCGTCGTCGCCACCGACAGCACGCGGTTCATCAGCGTATAAGGTGTGCAACCGCGTATGCAGGCCACGCAGGAACTGCTGGTTCATTTCGCTGATCAGCACCTCGCCCTCGTCAACCTGGGGGCTGTCCGCGTCAGACGTCTCGCTGGGCAGGTAGCGACTGGCCCAACTGGCGATGACGTCGGCAGCATAGGCAGCATCTTGGGCACGACTGAGCAAATGATCGGCATTGTCCAGAGAGACAAAGCTCTTGGGGTGTTTGGCGG
>DOIU01000287.1 GCA_003511825.1 Gammaproteobacteria bacterium
CGGCTGCTCCGCTTGCGAAGGCTCAGGGGAGGCTGCGGCGAGCTTCAACACACCCTGAGCATGTGCGATAGCACCTTCTTGTGCATCATCTTCGGCGACGACGTGTTGCAACCTCACCATCACCTCATCATCGGGGGCCTGTCTTAGCAACCTCGCCAACAAGGCGTAGGCACCGGCCCGGAGTTGATCGCCTTCATCACTCATGCGTGTGTATACAGACGCATTGACGCCCCCTCTCTACTCACCGTGCAAATTGAATGCAGCCCCGCTGGGCAAGCGGGCACACAAAACGGAGTGGTTCTGCCAAGCAGAAGACACAGGCAGCACCCCCGTGTGGACAAATTGTCCCTACTCGCGCCAAACTGACTCCGCCCCCCCTTATTCCAGCTCATCTTGCATCATCGCGATCACGCGACAGTCCTCGCACATTTTGAGGCGTTCTAGCGCACCGGGCGCCTGAAACATGGAATGCGCGGCGAGTTGCCCGGTAATCCGCTGAATCATGCTGTAGGTGGCAAACGGTTTGTTGCAACGAATGCAATGGTAGGGCTGCTCTTCATTCAGGACCTGTGTACGCCGACGCAGCTCCTGATCAAAGACAAACTCCGGCACACGCGTCAGCACAGACTCTGGACAGGCCGATTCGCACAGACCACATTGCACACAGTTGGTTTGGTAGAACTTCAGCGCCGGCACGTCACCGCCATCCGCCAACGCCTTCGCAGGGCACACAGACACGCAGCTCATACACAATGTGCACCCTTGCGTGTTGATGTCTAAACGGCCAAAAGCTGCGCCGTCGGGCAAATCAACGCGTTCGGGCACCACCGTCGCTTGGCTGGCTAGGTGATCGATCGACAAGGTGATGCGTAAACGCTTGTTGTCTTGAATGGCGAAAGCCGCCTCAGCAATGGCCGGCATGCTCGCCACCCCGTTTAAGCCTGTCGCTGTGATATCCGCAGGCTGTAAGGCTGCGATCGTGTTCTCGGGGTAACCGAGCGCTCCCATCAAGCGTCGGGCGACCGCTATCTGAGTGCTGAGCTCCTCCTGCACACTGGTAGGTACTGAGCGACTGAACAACATCGCGACAGACGCAGCACCGCAGGCCAACGCATACAACCAGGTATCCAGGCCCAGGCTGCCCTGTTCTTCGAGGACGATGGGTAAAATACCTGTCGGCAGATACCAGTCGCCTTCTTCACCGATCTGCAATGACGCAGCCGTCTCTTGATCAATCAGCAATAACTGCGGATGGCTGCCGCCTGCCTCTCGGTAGGTACTGAGCAAGGTTTTCAAGCGGTTGTGAATATCGGCTGTCGCCGGGTAGTTAAAGGCGATGGCGCCGGTGGGACAGGCGCTGGCACACACCCCAAAGCCCTGGCACAGCTTCTCGTTGACGGCAATTTTTTCACTCAGTGACGTAATCGCCTCGGCCGGACAGGCGTCCAAACAGCGCGTGCATCCGCTTTGGCCATTGCGGCCATGTGCGCAGATATCGGGGTCATAAGTGTAGTACTGAGGTTTCTCAAAATCCCCGACCAGGGCATTGATCTCATCCAATACCGCCGGGTTTGGCATACTTTCAGCACCCACGGCATAGTACCCGGGCGGCTTCCTTTCTGCCGACATCAGCGGTCGACTGAGCGCATCCATCACCAAATCAAAGCGGCGCGGTGGGCTGCTAGTTGCCGGCGGCGACGTTGTTTCACGCCGGATGGCAAGGACAAAGTCGCCGAGATGACCCGACAGATCCACGTCGGTTTTGCGGCCAACACACATTAATTCCAGCTCAAAACACGCGGTGGCGTCAGGGTCAATGACCAGCAGCACAGGCTTCAGTGTGCCGCTGACGCAGCTGCAAAGCGCTTCACCGTGCGCTTGGTCTTCGGCGAGGATGAGCAAACGGCCGTCAGAATGATAGTGAACAATCGGTGTACTGGGCATCGACATGCGGGCCAATTCCGCGAACGCGCGATTGCGGGCAACATCATCGAAACCGTGGTCAGAAGAAGTGTCAGACATGCGTGTGCTCGGCCTCTTTCGCATCGCCTTCGTGAGACTCCGCTTCAGAAAGGGCGTCAGTGGGGTCGGGCGTCTCCTCCGTGAGGCGCAGGGTAGTCTCATCAGGTCGCTCATCGTCGCTGTCTTCAGAAGCGACGAGGCTGGAATCAGGTGTGGGCATCAGCGTGTCGTCGAGATGTTTGCGTGCCTCTCGCTCCGCATCAACGATTGCGCGATGCTGCATTTCAGCGGTCACAATGTCGCCTAAAGGCTCAAAACACGTGTAGTCGTCATCGTAGTCGTTGAGTCCATCCAAGGCGCCACACGATGGCAAACTGAACAGCTTCTTCAAGGCAGCTTTCTTCAGCGAGTCACTGACCCCCGGCGAGAGGAAGCCGCCAAAGTCAGCACTCTCATCGAGTGACGATAAGGGCGGCATGTCATCATCGGTCAATACGCGCTCAACGGAGAGACTCTCACTCTCGGGCACCCGATCAACATCTTGGGC
>DOIU01000335.1 GCA_003511825.1 Gammaproteobacteria bacterium
GGCAATCGGGACCGGGGTGCGGAAGGCGAGTCCGGACAGGACGTCGGCTGGCGGATCGGGCAGATGCACGGGTGATGGGTGTGAACACCCATTAAACGAGGAATCCAATACCGCCAAAGTTTCGCCGAGGGTTTGTTTCTGTCTCTGAAGCTTAATTTCTTGTGGCGATGACGGCCGTGACAAACACAACCAATTTTTGGGGAGGTTTTGGTGGTGGGTTATTGTCCGGTATGCGGGACAAATCTGCCGTTAAAACGCAGCATAGCAAAGTCCGCTTTCGAACTTGGATTTCGAATACGGGGATGTCGATTCAAGTAATTGGTTTAAACTGTCTGCCAGTCCGAAATGAAGGTTTGCAACTACATTCGCTGTCGTTTCGTATCTTTAGCGACTTGAACCACTCAAGTAAGGCGCAGGACACGACCACCGGCCTCACACACCTTGAGCTGTGACCAGTTGGAAATGTAGAACCTGTTCATTTCATCAGGTTCTACTGTCCACAAACTGGCTAGCGGTTAGGCAAGCTCACGCGCAATGTCACGTGCCTGGGCCTGAGCTGAGGCGACCGAAGCTTTGTGACGCTCATCGGCGAATTCCTGATACTCGGCCGCAGCTTCGAACATGCGCTCTGCGCCCAGGTACTTGCGCAATGTGCTGATATGCGCGGAAAGGTGACCCGAGTCATTGCGAATTCCACCCTCTTCAAAGCCGAATTCGCCAGCCGATGTCAGCAGCACCAGGGTTTTGCCGGACATGATCGGTTCCAGAGGGAAGTCGCCGCGCGCCAAATCAAACGAAAATGTCTTGTTGATCCGGATGATCTGATCAAACCAAGCCTTCAGCGCTGCGGGCATGCCGTAGTTGTACATGGGCGTCGAAATCAGCAGGATGTCGCAGCGGTCGAGCTCGTCAATCAGCGTATCAGACAAGCTGACCAAAGCGCTCTGTTCCGGAGTGCGTTCCTCTTCTGGTGTAAAGACGGACGCGATCCAGTCGTTGGAAATGAAATCCGGCGGGGTCATTCCGACGTCACGCAGAATAATCTCGACGTCCGGATCAACCGTTTTCCACTCTTCCACGAAACTGTCCGCCAAAGCGCGGGAAATGGAGTTATAGGCCGCAACAGGGTTGTCGGTGCGGCGCACGCTGGCGTCAATTCTCAGGATTGTGGTCATCTTGTCACCTAGTCAGTTTGCAATGAACCATTCAAAGGTGAAGCCAGGGGCGCGCAGGTACAAATGAAGAGAATTCTGAATAGAGTGAACTGACCTCACCCATCTCTAATCGCTGCAAAAATCTTCTCCAGGCAAGACGCCGTCGCAAGTACATCCACGTCCCTGTTTGCGCCGCCGCTCAAGGATAGGCTGACCCCCGGCCTGCGTTCTCCGAATGGAATGGAAATTGTTGGGGCATTGAGGAAAGCGGCTTTCATCGAGACCGACAGGATAAGCGCGTTTTCCCGTGCAAAGACCGCTTGATCGCGGGTCACAGCCTGAACAGACGGCGGGGGTGACGGCAATGTCGGGTAAAGCAGCATCTTCCCTGCCAGTTCCCTGCCAAAATCCGGGATGAGGGCCCGCCGGAATTCCAGCAATGCCTGCAGATCTGTGCCAAGAATTGAAGCCGCCTGAGCAAGGCGACCCTGCACATTTGGGTCCAGTCTGGGCTGCTGGTCACCGACCAGACTTGGCAGAAGACGAAAGGCTTCGGCACTCACTAGCGTCCCATAGATTTGGAAGATCTCAGAGACACGGGTGAAACCTTGGATATCAACCCTTTCTAATTCGATACCGTGACCGGATAAATGCTGCAGGGCGTGTTCGTACATAGCCTTGATTTCCGGGGTAAATCCCGCCAGGGCATCTTCCCTCAGGCACAGAATTTGATGGCAGGCGTGCCCGGTTTCTTTGCAATCCGACAAAACGCGATCCACGGCGCAAATCTGACTGACGTTCAAAGCGAGGGGGCCTGGCGTATCCAGAGAAGGCGCCAGAGGTAAAACCCCGGCGCTTTCATAGCGACCCATAGTTGGGCGAAACCCCACCAGGCCCTGACAGGCGGCCGGAATGCGCACGGAGCCGGAGGTATCTGTGCCCAAGGCGATGTCGGCCAAGCCCAAGGCAACGGCGGACGCCGATCCGCTTGAAGACCCTCCGGGCACCATTGTGCTATCCAACGCATTCAGAGGGGTGCCGAAATGCGGATTGACCCCGAGCCCGGAGAAGGCGAACTCTGACATGTTCACATGGCCCAGAATGATCGCGCCCGCAGAGCGGAGCCTGGCCACGATCGGGGCGTCATTGTCTGCTGGCTGAGGGGCAATGGCCAAAGACCCCGCGTGGCTTCGCAGCCCTTGCACGTCGATATTGGCCTTCACCGCAAGAAACTGGCCGTCCAACGGGCCAAGCAGCGTCCCTGCGGCCTGCCGCGCGGCGGCGGATCGGGCATCCTGCAACAGTCTGTCTGGCGCAACGCCAAGGAATACCTCGCGATGCGTGTCGAGCGACGCCCGGAAGTCGCGCGCCCGTTGAAGGATAGTCATGCCGTCAGGACCGGAGCCTGATAATAGGGCAGTTCTTCAACCCGCACGCTTTGCCGATCTGCCTGGTATTGCATACGCACGTGCTGCGCGATCTCGCCGAGAGTGGCGAACCAGACGTCCCCCCTGTTCAAGATGGTTTCCAGCCAGTCTTCGACCTGCCGCCACCGCGCCAAACGCCCGGTCAGGAAGGGATGCCAGATGCCAATCCAGAAGCCACCTTCTGCATATTGGGCTTCGAATTCCTCCCAAAATGGGGCCAGCCCGGCGCGTGGCCCGGCGACGGGCATCATGTAGCCAATCTCCTCAAAATGGGCGAATTGCGGCCAGTCGTCGGTCCCCCAATGCGTCGGAAGTTCGACCAGAGTCCGCCCGCCTGATCGCATGAGATAGGGCACATCATCCGCCATCAGCGAACTGTCATAGTCGAATTCATGCTTGTTCAGCAGGTCGATGACGGCTTGCGTCACATTGTAAACCGGCGCGCGATAGCCTTTTGGTACATTGCCCAGAACCCGCTTATGCGACTCCAGCGCGCGTTCGAACCAATAGGCTTGTTCGGCCGCGCTATGGTTTGTCGGGTCTTCGTGCAAATAGCCATGATGGCCGATTTCATGACCATCTTTCAGGATGGCTTGCATGGCATCTGGATAATGCTCCACGACCCATCCAGGGGCGAAGAAGGACTGTTTCAGCCCGAGACGTCTGTAGGTCTCCAGAATCCGTGGTATGGCAACCGTCGGACCGTAGCGCCCCATGGAGATCGGATAGAGGCGATCATGCCCGTCGACCGGCTTTGCGATATGGATCAGGCTGTCCGCATCGATATCAAAGGTGATCGCACAGGCGCATCGCGCGCCGTTCGGCCAGATGATTTTCTTCTGCATGGGGTTGCTCCTCTGTCACAATTGCGGGGCGTTCTTCGTCAGCCAATCGTCATACCAACGCTGCAATGCGGATTTGACGGCGGCATATTCACTGGTGCTCAGCCTTTGATCCGCGGCGCGCTGCATGCATTCGGTCATGTCTTGAAGAATCTTCTGTTCGTCGCAGTTTTTGGCTTCGCCGTGCGAAACGGCCAGTTGTCCGCCGGTAAAGACGCTCTGGATATCCGTGGATTTTGCCGCGCTGACCAACAGCTCGACCGGATCAATGCCGGGGGCCAACCAGGGCCCTTCAAGACGGTCCAGGCGCAGAATCACAAAGTCGGCGCGTTTGCCGACGGACAGGCTTCCGATGCTGTGATCCATGCCCATCAAACGCGCGCCACCCATCGTGGCCATGTCGAAAACATCTCTAGCGGTCAGGCTGGGGGTCGCCGGGTCACTTGACCAATAAAGGCTTTGCGCCAGACGCATTTCGGCGAACATATCGTCATCGCCTGCCAGACTGGTCCCATCCATCCCCAGTGCGAGGTTGATGCCCAGCCGCTTCATCAATGGCGCGGGTGCAATGCCGGACCGCAGCCGCAAATTGGAGCTGGGATTGCACACGATATGCGCGCGCGCCTCGGCCACGCACGCCAGATCCTTTTCGTCCGCCCAGACCATATGCGCCAAAGACAAGCCGTGGGAGAGCAGGCCAGCTTTGCCCAACTCCGCGATGGCACCCTGAAAACTCGGGGCCGTAACCGACAGGTGCTGCAACCGAGACTCTTCGGCATGGGTGTGAATGCGCTGGCCGCTTTCGCGAACCTCCCTGGCGATGTCGCGCAGGATCTCTTGGCCCGTCCAATGCGGTGATGTGGGGCCAAACCACACATCAGCGCCTTCCGACGCCGCGTATTCGCCATGCATCCGGGACAGCAGCCGCACAAAGCTCTGCGGATCAATACGTGGGCGCGCAACGTGCTGACGCTTCAGTTTGCTTCGCAGACCCTCGGGCAAGGTGGTCAGAAACGACTGGCTTTGCCCGTCTGGATGCACAAGCTGGTTGTGCCATCTTTCGCCCGGCGCGATGGCACAGGACAGGCCAAGCCCATCATATACGGCGATTTTGTCCCTTATCTTCGCTTCGGCAATGGCCGCTGTCTGACCCGCGGTGCAGGCATCCACAACAGCCGTTACCCCATTCTTTGCCAAGCGCATTGCCGCGTATTCGGTGGCGAGGCGCGGCGCAACGTCGGCTGCGCCAGCGGAGGCGAAAATCCAAGGCTCCAACAGGTCATCCCGTATCCCTTGGTTGATCAGGTTCACCCCATAGCTGTGGTGATGCGCATTCACAAACCCGGGCAGGATCGCCGTGTCTGTGTCCGAGTGCACCCTTGCGCTGGGATAACGTGACTTCAATTCGGCCAGAGGCGCCAAGCCACCTATTCTGCCGTCCAGAACATAAAGCGCGTAGTCGTTGTGACTGTGAAAGGCGTCTTCGATGATCCAGCGGGCGGAAAATATGTCGCCGCCATCAGCCGTCATGAACAACAAATTCCAGCGGGCTCGGCTTGCCTTCGTCCCCGTTGACCGGAGTGATATCCTGCGGGCAGGCCGACATCACGGCGTAGACCGGCATCAGGGCTTTGAAGGTCATGCTGTCCCCCGGCTTTGACACCGGCGCAGCCCAGGCAAGGCTGCCATCAGGGTGAACCGGGACGTTCATCCACAGATTGAAGGGCGCCGGCACGAGCGGTGCTTTTTTCCCGATAGCAAGCAAGGCCTGCCTCAAGTTGTCGGCACATTTGTCGTGGTAATCAGCGACGCCCAATTGCCTGTACCGGTTGGCATCGCAAGCGGCGATCGTTGTGTCATGAACGCCCGGCGATGTGTCTTGGGCCAGCGTCAAAAGAGGATTGCGCAGATTGCTGACCAACCTGTCGCCGACCTTTGGGAAAACAGACAGAAGATCCGTGTGCACATGCGGCATTGACATGTATTCATGCAGTTCCGCCGCATTGAACGCCCAGAAATCGCAGACTTGCCAGCCGGCCGGATTGGTGATGGTCAAAGTCTGTCCGGCTGTCAAACGCACCGCGACACCGCAACGTGCCGGCACTGTATACCGTTCTGAAATGACCGGGACGCCGTCGGCAGAGACCGTGCTGTCCAGCGTTTGATTGAAGCCATCGGGCTGGGAAGGGTCA
>DOIU01000295.1 GCA_003511825.1 Gammaproteobacteria bacterium
CTGCACCTGCACCTGCACCTGTCGAGCCACGCGTCCCAACCATGGCACCGCCGCAGTCACCTGCGTCTGCGCCCCCAGAGTCAGCACACGCAGAGTCAGCAGCCCCAGGGTCAGCAGCCCCAGGGTCAGCAGCCAAGGCGGCGCGCGACGAGTCGTGGCCAGCTATCCTGCCGCAGCTGGGTGTCTCCGGCATACCCTTGGAGCTGGGCAGCCATTGCGCTTTGCAAGCGATTGAAGGCAATGTGGTCAAGCTTGCATTGACAGAAGCTTTCGAAAGTCTGTTACAAGAGCGGGCGCAACGGCAACTCACGCAGGCCTTCAGCACCTATTTGGGGCGTGAAGTGTCGCTGCGTATCACACCTACGACCGAGGTGCTGGAGACGCCGTTCAGTCTGCGCCAGCAAGCCGCAGCTGAGCGCCAACAGGAAGCAGAGGCCGCTATAGCGGCAGATCCGCTGGTGCAAAAGCTGTGCGAGCAGCTCGATGGTGTGGTCCAGTCAGAGAGTGTCAAACCCAACACAGATTGATCCAGCCCGGCGGCGCCCTGTGGTAGAATCGCCGCCTAACCGCAACCGTTTTTAGTCTTGGTAATTGGAGGACAGCATGAAGGGCGGACTTGGCAATATGATGAAACAAGCGCAGAAGATGCAGCAGGAAATGCAGAAAGTCCAAGAGGACATTGCGCGCATGGAGGTGACCGGGGAATCCGGTGGCGGCCTGGTGAAGGTCGTGATGAACGGGCAGCACGAGCTGCGTCGTGTGGAGATTGATGACAGCTTGATGGGTGACGACAAGGACATGTTGGAAGATCTCGTCGCCGCGGCCGTCAACGATGCCGCACATCGCGTGGACAAGGAGTCCAAAGAGCGTATGGCAGGTGTTACCGCTGGGCTCAATCTGCCGGGCGGGCTGAAGATGCCGTTCTAAGGCGGCGTCGCGATGATCACTGGCTCCGGTTCCGCGCTGCTGGATCGCTTGGTTGAAGCCCTGCGCTGTTTGCCCGGCGTCGGGCCGAAATCGGCGCAGCGCATGGCGTATTATTTATTGCAGCATGATCGCAGCGGTGCCGTATCGCTGTCGGATTGCTTGCGCGAGGCGATGGAGACGATCCGTCACTGCCGCCAGTGTCGCACTTTTTCAGAGACTGATCTCTGTGCCTTGTGTGCCGATCCGGAGCGCAATGGCCGGGTGCTCTGTGTGGTGGAGTCGCCGGCCGATGTGCTGGCGCTGGAAAAGTACACCGATTTTACCGGCTTGTATTTTGTACTGCTGGGCCGACTATCACCGCTGGACGGCATCGGGCCGGCGGACATTGGCCTCGACATCCTGGAGCAACGCCTGCAGGCGGGCGAGGTCGATGAATTGATTCTCGCGACCAACCCTACCGTGGAGGGCAGCGCGACCGCCAATTACATTTCAGCGCTGGCAAAAACCCACGGCGTGCGGGTGATGCAAATTGCACAAGGCATCCCGCTCGGCGGTGAGCTGGAGTACGTGGACGGCGGCACGCTGTCACACGCCTTCGCCGGTCGCAAGCAGGTCGAGTAAATCACCGCGTCTGTTATTGCACCAAGGGGGAGTCAGCGGTGGTGAAGTTGATTCCGGTGACCCCGATCTCCTGACTGAGCAGTTGCAGGTATTGGCTTAAGGCGGTGCGGGTCGCCTGCTCGTGCAGGTACTGCCGAATACGATCGGCCGCGTCGCTGTAGTTGAGCGGCAAGCCTTCCGCGCGATGATCCACACGCACAATATGCACGCCATACCGGGTTTCTAGGGGGTGTGGCCACAAACCCTGCGGCAGCCGCCAAACTTCCTGTTCGAACTCCGCGACTGTCTGCCCTTTTGTGAGTTGCCCGAGCGCGCCGCCTTGCTTGGCCGAGGGGCACGCCGAATGTTGCCGGGCGAGTTCGGCAAAGGCCTCAGGGTCTGCCGTCAATTGTTCCAGCATACGCGCCGCTAGCGCTCGCTGTTGATCCCGCCGCTGGCTATCGTCCGCTTGCGCGATCAGCAGAATATGGCTGACTTGCAAGAGCACTGGGGTATGAAAACGGCTGCGGTTGTTCTGGAAGTAGCGGCGGCACTGCGCGTCGTTGGGGTCAGGCACGCGCAGCTCGCGCTCCAGCAGTAAGGCGATCCGCTGCTCATCGCTGTCTGCCTGGATCTTCAGTTGATCGGCCCGACACACCAGCAAGGCGTGAATCACCAGGCTGGTTGCGGCAGCGTGCCAGGCATCTTTGAGCGCGGTGGCGGGATGATACTGCAACTCGCGCGCGATACGGGATGCCTCAATGCAGCGCCCACCGACCGACACCTCCGGGAAGTTATGGCCGGCGAGAGACTCTGGCCGATGGCATTGAACGCGTTGCATAGACGTCACTCCAATCACTTATCCGCGTTGACGCACGATTTGGTAGTTCCGGCTGATGTATTGCACCGGTACGCTCCACACATGCACCAGACGACTGAACGGGAAGAGCACAAATATCGTTAAGCCCAAAAAGATATGCAGCTTGAAAATCAGGCCGACATCGTGCAGATGGTCGGCGGCCCCCCCTCTGAAAAACACAATCGATTGCGCCCACTCGGCAAACTTGAGCATATTGCTGCCGTCGAGATGCCCCAGGGTTGGAATAATCGTCAGCAAGCCCAAGGTGACCTGTACCAGTAAGATACCGATAATAACCAGGTCCATGGTCGATCCGGTCGCCCGTACGCGCGGGTCGTTCTTGCGACGCATAAAGAGCAGAAAAGCCCCGCACCAACAGGCGGCGCCGGCGATGCCGCCGACGACAATGGCCAGGATTTGCTTGGTACCCGCTGACATGAAC
>DOIU01000400.1 GCA_003511825.1 Gammaproteobacteria bacterium
AGGCCGGTGAGTTTGCGGGCGAGAAAGACGCGATCGCGGTAGTCGCCGAGCAAGTCGGCCACACGTTTGGCGCCGCGGAATTCCATCATCGCTGCTTCCGGTAAGTGTGCGTAAAGGTTCTCAAGTGTGCCCCATTTGTAAAGCAGGCGTGCTGCCGTGTGCATGCCGACGCCAGGCACGCCGGGAATGTTGTCGACCTTATCGCCGGAGAGGGCGAGCATGTCGGGTATTTGCTCTGGGTTCAGTCTGTAGTGCTTGCACACATCCCTGTACGATTGCTTGTGTTTTTTTGCGTAGTTCCACAGGCAGTCGCCCGGTCGGATGAACTGTGCTAAGTCTTTGTCTGCGCTGATGATCGTACAGTTTGCGCCCTGGTTGCGCGCGTGTTTTGCCAGCGTGCCGATGATATCGTCTGCCTCATAGTGGAGGCTGCCAAAGCAGGCTATGCCCAAGGCTTCCGCGCATGCGCGACTTGCTGTGAATTGCCGTTTGAGGTCAGCAGGTGTTGCGGGGCGGTTAGCTTTGTAGGGTGGGTAAATGCGCTTGCGCACAGCGCCTTCACGGCACTCATCAAAGGCACAAGCAATATGCGAAGGAGACTGCTCTGAGAGCAGCTTGAGTAAAAACTCGCTAAAACCAAAAGTCGCGTTGGCTGCGTTACCATGATTGTCTCGAATGGTGTCGGGCAGGGTGTGCCAGGCACGAAAAATATAAATGCTGGCGTCGATCAGGTAGGCGTTCGTCACAGCGTGAGCTGCCGTGTCTATGCGGGGAAGGTATCAGGCGCAAAGACAACAAAGGCGCCACGAGGGCGCCTTTGTGAGGAATTTGCGTCGAAGTGCAAGGCCTTACTTGCTGCCGTAGCGGCGGCGGAAGTTGTCAACCTGTCCAGCGGTATCCATCACTTTCTGTTTGCCCGTGTAAAATGGGTGGCACTTAGCGCAGACCTCTATCGTGAGATTGTCCGTATGGCTGGAACGCGTCTGGAAAGAGTTACCGCAACTGCAGTTGACCGTGATGTCAGCATAAGCCGGATGAATTTCAGGTTTCATAGCGGTGTCAAGTTTTCTGGATCTTAAAAGGCGCGAAATTCTATGCCTTATACCGAGCGATTGCAAGCGCCGGCGTGGTTTAGGTGCAGTAAGGTTATCGTGACGACCATGGCCCCAAAAAATCAGGTGAACGTCCCAATTTTGCGTCGTAGTCAAGCCTGTTAATTACAGCCCTTTAAAGATACACTTCCCCAAGCCGAAATGAGCAGAGTAGCCCAGCCTATCTGCGGGTCTTGACGGAGTTAAACAGCGCGTGTCGGGGATCTTCTTTAAGTTACTATTCAAAGCCATGATGCCGGTAATCATGCTGGTGGGCATCATGTCATACACGCTTCATTTGCAAGGTGGCGACCCCATGATGCCGTTAAAGACGGTTGCCGGTGGTATCGGTGACCAATTGTCGGAGACAGGTCGTTCTTTGCGTGATTCGGCGGGTAACTTGATGGCCACAGAAGGGCCTGAGTTGATCAATGAGAAACCAGCGAGCCGACGTATTTATCGCTGGGTTGATGCAGAGGGTGTCACGCATTTCGGTACGTCGCGTCCGGCGGCTCAAGTGCCTTTTGAAACCGTCTCAGTGAATCCTGCCAGTAATCTTATGGATGGCCTACGCCCTCCGCAAACCCAAGTCACGGCAAAGGCGGATACCGCGCAAGCCGCCCCCCAAATGCCTTCAGCGATGCCCATGAGTGCAAATCCGGCTGAGATTCGGCAGATGTTGCAAGGCGTAGAGCAGATGAGTGAGTCGCGTTTGCAACAGTTAGAGTCCATTCGCTAGATTCTGTCGTCTATGACGAGGCGATGCAGCGAGTCGGCGCCGCCAGGAAACAATCAGCAGTCGCGCCTGTTTTTATATTGCTTTGGCGCGCCATGGCCGTTCATAACAAGGTGGATCTTTTAGGCGATCCGCTTTTATCACTGCTATCGTTCCGTTGCTACCTGTCGCGCAGTGCATAGTCCTGTTTCCTTAGCCTCCCATCACGTGACTAAAGTCTTTGGGAGATCATGGAGGGTTGGGAACAGTAGTCTCTCAGGTAGGCGACAGCCTCTCTCGCTCGGGACTAATTACGAATTGTAAGCGATGATGGCGATGGCTTTCATGGCGTGGTTTCCTTTTCAGCGTGGCCTCGGTAAGGCTGGGTTGTCAGAGGAAAAAGCCCGTTAGTGTGTCTGTCGTGTTTTCCGGTGTCCAGCGTGTTGATACCCAGTGCATAAACGGCGTATTTGTAGGTGTGCTGCAAACCGACCAGTGGGCACGCACGGGCAGGTAAGTGCTTCCATCTTTGCCGGTGTTGATGAGGTCGTGATCGATGCTTTCGGCAGGGTCGTCCAGAAATATGGCGTTTTCTCGCCAGGCTTGCGCTATCGCTTGGCGTGTCATTGGCGTCGTCATGGTGCAACCCTGTAATCGGGATAAGAGGTATAGCCCTCGGCCCCGCCACCAAACAGTGTATTTGCATCAAAATCTGCCAGCGGCAGTCCTTCGAAGAATCGACGGCTGAGATCAGGGTTTGCGATGAACGGCCGACCAAAGGCAACTGCATCGACCAATCCGCTGTCGATGGCGCTTTCGGCGTTGGCCTTGTCGTATCCTCCGGCGACAATCACCGAGCCGGAATAGATATCGCGCAGATTACGCCGAAAGGAGGTGGGTGTCTCTGGCGCATCGTCCCAGTCGGCTTCGGCTAAATGAATATAGGCAAGCCCGATATCGTCAAGTTCGCGGATAAGTGTCAGGGTTGTAGCTGGTGCCTCGTGATCATTCATGCCGCGCTGTGTGATAAAGGGTGAGAGACGGATGCCGGTGCGATCCTTTCCCATGGCGGCACTCACCGCCCTGGCCACCTCGACGGCGAAGCGGATGCGGTTCTCGACGCTGCCACCATATTGATCATTGCGATGATTGGATGATGAGCGCAAGAATTCATCGATTAAATAGCCATTAGCGGCATGAATCTCCACCCCATCGAAACCGGCAGTTCTCGCATTGCGAGCCGCCTGACGGTAATCGTCGATGACACGAGCTATTTCGTCGGTTTCCAGCGCCCGCGGTATTGGGCAATTCCTCATGCCACCTTCACCGGTTTTTGGATCGACAATCCAAACTTGGGTGTCAGGGGCGATGGCAGACGGTGCAACGGGTTTGCCATCGGGGTGGAAAATTTCATGACTCATCCGGCCTACGTGCCAAAGCTGTAGCACGATTCGCCCACCGGCTTCATGGACGGCATCGGTG
>DOIU01000392.1 GCA_003511825.1 Gammaproteobacteria bacterium
GACGAGTAAGGAAGCGCATTAATGCCCAGCCGCTGCCTTCTGGATAACCGATCAGGCCCCAACGTCCGTTATCCTTGAGCAGTGCCGTGTCACCCGTCACCGGGCGGACGATGGGCGCGACATCGTACGGAGCGATCGCCTGCAAGTGGGCGAGAATGCTGCGCAGGTCAAAGGGGGCGTGTTCGCTGTCAATCAGCAGCCAGTCAAAACCGGCACTGGCGGCGATTTCGGCCGCGCTGTTGTCGGGCAACCCCAGCCACAGTCCGTGCTGGACATCGCCGCTGGCCATCTTGGTACGAAAGGGGTTCGTCAGTGATTTCATCCTGGCATCCTCCTGCGTGGATACATGCTCTGGTGCTTATTCGAAGGTGAGTCCGATGCCGCCCAGCGGGCCAAAATCGGCGTGTACCGTGTCGCCGGCCTTCACCGGCACCGGGCGGGTAAACGAACCGGACAAAATGACTTGCCCAGGCTCCAGGCCGATGCCGTGTGGCGCGAAGCGCTTGCACACCCAGGATATGCCTTTGGCCGGGTTGCCCAAAACCCCGGCGGCGATGCCGGTTTCTTCGATTTGGCCATTGAGATACAGCAATGCGCCCGCCCAGCGCAGGTCAATATCCGTCGGCTTCACGGCGCGGCCACCCAGGATGATGCCGGCGTTGGCGGCATTGTCTGCGATGGTGTCGTAGACTTTGCGGGTGTAGCCCGTTTCGGGGTCTGTCCGTAGGCAACGCGCGGCAATCAGCTCCAGTGCCGGCATGACATAGTCGGTGGCGTTGAGCACGTCCACAACACTGACATGCTCGCCTTGCAGCGGTTGCTTGAGGATAAAGGCCAGCTCCACTTCAATGCGCGGGTCGAGAAAGTCTGCCGCCTTGAGCGTGGCGCCATCGTCGAACAGCATGTCATCCAGCAGTACGCCGTAGTCGGGTTCGTCGATATTGACCGCCATCTGCATCGCGCGCGAGGTGAGACCGACTTTGTAGCCGATCACGCTGCGCTGTTCGCTGAGTTTGCGATCTACCCAGGCTTTCTGAATGGCGTAGGCGTCGTCCATGGTCATATCAGGGTGGGACAGTGTCAGCGCCGGTATTTGCTGACGTTGCGTCTCCGCCTGCCACAGCTTGTCGGCTGCAGCCTGAATCTCATCGCGGCTAAGCATGATTCTCACTCCGGTGTCGTTCCCAGCCGCAGCGTCTGGCGGGCTGGTTTGTCGTAAGCTCACAGCATTACTTAATATATTAAATAAGTCAATATTGCACTGCGTTTCTTGCGACCGTTTTGGGCTGTGTGAATGCTTGACATTTGTTAATATATTAACTAAATTGCACGACAACGCAAGCCGTTGGCCTCCGCCATGTGGAGGTCTCAGAAACAGCGTGGCCTGGGAGGTGCGATTTGGCACATTTTATTGTGGAGTATTCCGCGAATCTCGAGGGTCGGATTCCCTTTTCCGACATGTTCTCTGATTTTCATGACTATGCCTCCGGCAGCGGTGTGTTTCCGCTGGCAGGCATCCGCAGTCGCGCCATTCGATGCACGGACTACCGCATCGCCGATGGTCGTGACGACTATGGCTTTGTCCATATGACGGTGAAAATGGGCAGCGGCAGGTCGCTCGATGTCCGTCGCAACGCCGCCAAAAATCTCTTTGACATCTTGTGCAAGCACCTCAATGACATTACCACGTCGGGGTACTGTCAGGTGTCATTTGAGCTCAAAGAACTCGACCCCGAGTTGAAGTTTAACAAAAATAATATTCACGAGTTGCTTAACAACTAATGCCGCTTGTTGCCGAATGCGCGATCAGAGTTGGCTTTTCTATGCAGGGGAATTTCGAATGTTAAAAGTAAAGCAGTTAGTCCAGGCTGTTGCCGTGGTGGCCGGCCTTGGCTTTTCCAGTATGGCGTCCGCCGCCACCACACTGCACGTTGGCACGTGGTTGCCTGCCGGCAATCCACAAAACTCAGTGGTCTGGCCGACGTGGGCCAAATGGGTGGAAGAGGCCACAGAAGGCCGCGTTAAGGTCAAGCTGGAATACGATCTCGGTCACCCGAAAAAAATCTTCCAACTGGTGGAAGACGGCGTTGTCGACGCGGGTTTCAGCTACCACGGCTATGTGCCCGGGCGATTCAAGCTGCCGCAAATTGTCGAACAGCCGGGCTTGAACACGAACGCCGAAGCGGCATCAGTCGCACTGTGGCGCGTGTATAACAAGCACTTTCTGGACGCGGGCGAGTTTGATGGCCTGGTCCTATTGGGCATGTTTACGCACGGACCGGGGTATATTCACAGCATCAAACCGATCGAATCAGTGGCGGATATCAAAGGCAAAAAAATCCGTATCGGTGGCGGTGTCCAAAGTGAGCTGGGCGAGCTGATGGGCATTACTCCGGTGGCGGCGCCGGCTCCCAAAGTCTACGAAATGCTGCAGCAGGGCGTGGTTGACGGTGTGTTTATGCCGATGGCCGAGCAAAAAGTCTTGCGCCTGAACGAAGTGGCCAAGAACGTCACCATGATTCCCGGCGGCATGTACCTGGGCAGCTTCTCCATGTTCATTAACCCCGATTTTCTGGATAGCCTGGACCCCAAAGACCGCGAAGCCATTCAGCGTGTGTCAGGCGAACAACTGTCGGCGCTGGCAGGGAAGGCGTGGGATGGCAGCGATAAGACAGGCTATGAGACGGCTAAAACGGCGGGCGTCAACCTGATTGAGCTGGCGGAAGACGATGCCATGACGGCGGCCTTTCGCCAGTTGACGCAAGACCTCGACAACAAGTGGATCGAAAGCGTGGCGGACCGCAAGGTGGATGCCTCTGCAGCGTTGGCCGAACTGAAGCGTGTCGCTGCTAACTACAAGCCTGAGTGACCGAGCCGATGTTCGCCTCTTTCACGGCTTGGGTTAACGCGCACTACGAAGAAACGGGGCCAGTCGCTTGGTTGGCCCTGTGCCTCGAGAGTATTGCTGCACTGACCTTGCTCTTTCTGATGTTGCTGACGTGCGTTGACGTGTTTGGGCGGTACGTGTTCTCCAACTCGTTAAATGGCGCTACGGAGCTGACGGAAGTGGGGCTGGCCATTCTGGTGTTCGCAGAGATGCCTGTGGTGACCTGGCGCGGCGGTCATGTGGTGGTGGATCTTCTGGATAACTGGCTCAGTCACCGTGTGATTCAGGTGCTGGGCTTGTTGTCTGCTTTGTTGATCTCTAGCGCGTTGTACTTTATTGGCGTACGCGCCTTTCAATTGGCCGAGCGATCCGCGCGTCGCGGCGAGATCACGGAGTATCTCGGCATGCCGACGAGCTACGTGGTGCAGTATATCGCCGTCATGAGTTGGGTGACGGCTGCGCTCATGATCAGTTACGGCGTCTACCGAACGATCAGGCGGGCGCCTTGACGCGCGCTGACAACCATACAGTGGTGTGATCACGATAATGAGTAAGCAGGAGGGTTTATGTCGGTTGTGTTGATCGGCTTTGCGGTGTTGTTGACGTTGGTGGTGTTGGTCCGCGTGCCGATTGCGTTTGCCATGGGGCTGGTGGGTTTTTTTGGTTTTGCCTTTTTGCAAGGTCTGGACCTCGCCAACATCAGTGACTTCCGCTGGACGGGGGTATTGTCCATGGCGACAAACCGCGTCGTTGACACCGCGCAGGATTACGGCCTGTCGGTGATCCCCTTGTTTGTTTTGATGGGGAATTTGGTGACGCGTTCGGGTTTGTCCCATGAGTTGTATCACGCGTCGAGTGCATTTCTCGGTCATCGCAAGGGCGGCGTGTCGATGGCAACGGTCGTCGCCTGCGGCGGCTTTTCGGCGATTTGCGGCTCAAGCTTGGCCACGTCCGCCACCATGGCCAAGGTCGCCATGCCGCCGATGCGCAAGTATGGCTACTCGGATGCGCTGGCCACTGCATCGATTGCCGCTGGCGGTACCTTGGGCATTCTGATCCCCCCCAGTGTGATTCTTGTGATTTACGGCGTGCTGACGGAGCAAAGTATCCGAGAATTGTTTGCCGCCGGATTTATCCCAGGTCTCTTGGGTGTGATTCTGTATTTGGGCGCGGTGTACTTTACCGTGCTGCGCAATCCTGCCGCGGGCCCACGCGGCGAAAAAGCCACACTGCAGGAAAAACTCCACGCGATGGCGGGCGTATGGGGCACATTGGTGCTGTTTGCAGTGGTCATGGGCGGTATCTACGCCGGGGTTTTTACCCCAACGGAAGCCGCCGGCATTGGCGCAGGTGGCGCCTTTGTCATCGCCCTATCGCGTCGGACGCTGACACCGCGGGTGTTACTGGAGATCTTGTCTGAAACTGCGCAAACCACGGCGACACTGTTTGCGGTATTGATCGGTGCCTTGATCTTTGAAGTGGACCCCATTGA
>DOIU01000161.1:0-805 GCA_003511825.1 Gammaproteobacteria bacterium
TCTTGGATATATTGGAAGTGCGGCATCTCTTTTTGGCAGGGTTCGCACCAACTCGCCCAGAATTTGAGGTAGACCGGTTTCTTGCCCTGATACTCGGCGAGTGAGGTGCGCTCACCTGAGGTGAACGTGATGGGCAGCTGTAACATCGTGTCTGGGAGACTGGCGGCGGCAGCACTGCCTGATAGGATGACTGCCAGCAGACCGCCAGCGGTGACAAAAGGTATGCGCATGGAATAGCACCTGTGGGGTTAAAAAAGATGGCGCTACCCTAGGAGAGGGCCGGATGGAAAACTACTTAAAAACTGCCAAAAATATCGGTTTCTGGTCAAGTGAGGTGTTTTTATAAAAATGACACACTGAAAACCCGCCTCGTGGATGCGTTGCGATCATCACAGAGGGCAGCCCCGTATAAGCTCATTCGCCTGGCCGAGTGAATTATTCATGCGGGCTGGTGGACGGAGCGGCAGGCAGTGAGTAGCTGGTCTTCGAGCGCATGGTTCCAGGTGTGACGCCATGATTTCTTTTAAATGCCGCAATAAACTTACTCACATTCGCATACCCGGTTTCATTGGCTATCTCAGCAATACTCATCTCGTTTTTCTTGACCAGTTCGGCGGCATGCTGCATGCGATATTCGTTCAGTGTTTTAAATATGGTGTTGTTAAATACCTGTTTAAATCCACGCTTCAATTTATTTTCGTTCAGACCCACGGATTTCGCCAGGGCGCTTATCGTGGGTGGATTCCGCATGTCTTGGAGCAGCAGCTCTTCTGCATAGAGTAGCATCTCGCGGTCATGCGCAGAC
>DOIU01000161.1:1141-2850 GCA_003511825.1 Gammaproteobacteria bacterium
CCGCCGTTGCAGCGCTGTTATTGTCAACACCCAATGACCCCAAAGCAGCAATCAGCAGTTCACCGGCAACACTGTCAAAATACAGTTTTTCCAGCGCACCTTTGTAGGGATTGTTAGTCAGTTTGGCGATGAGATATCGTTGCTTTGCGTCGATCTTGGCTTGGCAAAACAATTGGAAATAGTCAGCACGATCTACGGCACGACTCAGTTCCGGGTGTTCAAGTGATTCCAGATACTGATGAAATTGCTCCTCGGTGAAGGTGAACGCCAGATCCCCCACTTTTTCGTTTCGCGAGAATTGTCTTTGGTAGTTTGCGCCTTGTTGGAAATATCTCAGTGACGTCGTTTGCGATGCCACGCTGAAGGCCGTGTTGTCAATCCGGAATGACGCATCCGCACCGGTATTGATTCTGATACTAAATATTGAACTCGCCACATTGTCGCTAAGGTTAACGTCTCTGTTAAACCGCGTTGTGCCTAATGAAAAGGTCGCGTCGGCGAGCTTTCTGAGATCGAGGTGGCCCTCGCCGAAACGGGTCGGTATCCAAAAGCGCATCGCGTCTTTGCCTGGGCCAGTCTGATGATGCACGTTGTAAAACGTATTGAAAAGGCTGTCGCCCTGTTCACGGAAAGCGTCGTCGATATCGATCGCATGCATCTGGTAGGCCATGACTGTCCTTTTTGGAGTAGGCAAATAGTTCTGAAGCGGCTACCGGGCTGATCGTCTGTTCAAGTAGGATCGTCTCGGTAAACGCAAACGACACGCATTTATATTGCCGCAGAATTGTATCAGATAGCGCGTCAAACCCCGTACACATCCGAACAAAGAATTCCTAAGTGACTGTATTAAATACAATAATTTTTGTGTTCCTGATCTTGTGTAGCGTTCAGTCGCTGGCTCATGCCACAGGCTCAAAAGGGGGACGAGGCGAGGGAAGTGCGGGGGAAATGGATGTGGATAAGCCGGGCGCCAAGGAGGATGTCGGTGCGATGACGGTCGAAGGTGACAGTGAGCAGCGCGAACTGATCCATTCTCCGATGGCCGTCTCGGTAATCGATGCCGAGCGCTTCCACGGTCGAAACATCAGTCTCAACGAAGTGTTGAAACGGGTCGCCGGCGTCAGGCTGGCGCAGGAAGGCGGGCTTGGCAGCCGCGCGACGATCGCCATTCACGGCTTGGAGGGCCAGCGTGTCAGGTTGTTTCTCAATGGCAACCCATTGAACTCGCCGGATGGCTCTCTGGGGATCAATGATATCCCGATTCAGTTGGTCGAGCGCATTGAAATATACAAGGGTGTCGTGCCGGCGAGATTTGGCGGTGATGCGCTCGGCGGCGCGGTGAATGTGGTGACCCGCGATTTCGACGGCAGTTGGATCGATACCACATTGTTGCTGGGTTCGTATGATACCCAGCGTTTTTCGGGTGTATTTAAAAATAGATGGGAAGAGCTTGGGCTAGAGCTCGGTGTTGGCGGTTTTTACAACCACGCTGCGAATGACTATGTGATGAATTCACCCTTTATAGAAGGGCTGAAAATCCGGCGAGACCATGACGAGTACTCGTCCGCGCTGTTTGTTGTTGGTGGGAAAATCGAGGATCGGTGGTTTGATGAGATAGGTGTGGATTTCGTTCGCTACGAATCGGAAAAGGAAATCCAGGGTATCCAATATAATATTCAGGAGGCCCGTTATGAAAGCTCACTGAACTT
>DOIU01000161.1:3183-6844 GCA_003511825.1 Gammaproteobacteria bacterium
CTGAACTTCATTGATAAAGCCACAACCTGTTACAACTTTGATGGGACAGAGCTGGCTTGCCCAGGCCTTGGCGGTGAGATCAGCGGCATACCGCACGATTCCGCCGATGAACAGGATGAGTTGCGCCACGACGTGAATCTGCACTACAGCATCAATAACGATCATGGCATCAATTTCCACTGGAATTATCTGTTTTCTGAATACACGCCCAATGACCCATTATCCAGCGATTCTCTGGGTTACGATGTGGGGACATTTCCTTCAGAAAAAACGAATTCTGTCACCACGCTCAGTTATGAGTCGTCTTTTTTCAACGAAAAGCTCTCCAATGATATTGGGGTCAAGCTTTATGAATGGGACTACACCATTACGTCGCAAGAGCGCTCATTGACAGGTACGCCTCAGCAGACGCGCAGCGATGGCAGCGAGTCTGGTTACTATCTTTCAACCCGGTTTTCGCCGGTGCAGGACCTGTATATAAAAGCGTCTTATGAAAAGGCCTTCCGTTTGCCCGATTCCTCCGAGGCTTTTGGTAACGGTGTCAACATAACGACCTCTCCGGAGATCCAACCGGAAAAAGGCGAAAATCTGAATCTGGGCATTTTGTTCGATCGCTTCAACGCGTGGGGCATGCCCTGGCTTAAGGTTGAGGCCAACTATTTCAGTCGAGATATCAGCAATATGATCAGGCTGGTGTCGTCGAACATTACGTCGCAGTACGTCAATCTCGGCCAGATTTCGGTAGAAGGGTATGAGCTTGAATTCAAAGCGGACCTTACTGACCAGTGGTATGTGTTTTTCAACTACACCCACCAGGAATTGTTAGACGAACAAAGATACCTGCCGGGCACCAACTCGACCCCCAATCCGACGTACGGGCAAGATGTTCCCAATGTGCCCCGGCAGCTTGCCAATCTCGGGTTCGAATACAAGTCGTTCGGATTGTTTCGCGACGATGCCATGCTCAAGCTGTTCTGGGAAACCCATTGGGTAGACGATTACTACTATGGCTGGCAGTTGAGCCGGTTCCAGGATCGGCAAATAGATGCCCAGGTATCACACACCGCCGGTTTTGAATACTCCTTTCATAACGACGAGATCATTCTCGGTTTTGAAGTGCGGAACCTCAGCGACGAAGACATCACGGATGTCTTCAATTACCCGCTGATGGGTAGGTCTTATCACGCCAGCTTCCGCTACACGTGGTTTGAGTAGCGGCCGGTGGGTCAGGCGCCAAAAACGAACTCATATCCCTCATTAACAAGGTATTAGCAATGTTAAGATGTAATAAGTTAGCGTTTATTTCCACGCTGGTGTACCTGCTGGCTGGCTGGCTGCAGTAGCAGCGATGATTCCACGCCTTCAACGGAAGATCCGCAGGATACCGAGCAGGCTGATCTCATCGTTGTGAACCGTATTGACGACACAACCGCATTTTTGGTTGCCGCCAATTCCGATCAAGATATGCAAATCGGCAATGAAAATGGCGTTGAGATCAATACCGGACTTGGCGTCCACACCTACAACGGGAAGTTTTACACATCGGGTACTTACACCTATGGCTCCAGCAATATCGCCAAGTACCGCTTAGAGGGTAAGATTTTCACGAAGGAGGGAGAATTCTCTGCGGGTGAAAGAGGCCAGGCGGGCTCGATCATGTTTGTTGATGACAGCAAAGCGTATGTCCCGCTACTGAATCAGCCGGAGTTGCTGATCTTTAACCCGACCACGATGGAAATAACCGGGTCCATTGATCTGTCTGCCTACGCGCTGGGAGAGGGAGATACCAACCCCAATGCATCCACCGGCGTTATCCGCGATGGAAAATTCTTTCTGGGGCTGGCGCAGTTCGACACAACCTCAACGGTTTATTGCCAGGGTGGCGCATCCGTGCTGGTCATCGATGTGGCGACCGATGTGATTGAAAAGCACATTCAGGATGATCGCGCCTGCATGACCGGCTGGATTTTAAAAGAGGATGTGTTTGTGGATGAGCTGGGTGACATCTACGTCAATAACATGGCTGCCTTTGGTTTCTATCCCGATTTCAAAGCGGGATACCTGCGCATCAAAGCCGGTGAGACTGAGTTTGATCCCGATTACTTCTTTTCCATCACGGACCTTGATCTCCCAGAAGTGCCGGGTGGCAAAGTGACCTGGCTTTGGGGCGGAGTCTATGCGGGTGATGGCATCGTCTACGGTAACTTATGGGTGCCGGCATTGAGCAGTAATCCGCCAGACTATGTCAACGACAAAAACTTCTTGGCGTATAAGCTGGATTTGCGCAACCAGATGGTCACAGCCGTTGATGTACCGCCGACCACGGGTTTCTCAGCACTTCAGACAATGTACGATGACAAGGTGCTCTTTGGTCGCACGACCGATGCCGGTTAGGGGCTCTTCTTTTACGACCCGGCCTCGGGCACGATGATTGGAGACCAGACGCCGTCGATCACGACGGAGGGTGGGCCGTTGTTGGTTGAGACGTTGTAAGCACGTTTTGCGAACGCCCCCAATGGACAACTGGGGGCTGGGCGAGATGGCTATCGGTTTGCCTGACCCCGTTAACGACATCCTGCCGCCGACACACTAGACGGCGCCTATGCCGTCTAGTGATCCTTCTCCTGTTTCCGCTGGGCATTGGTGCATCGACATATTGACCTGATTGAGGTTTTCGTCACTACCCAGAAGCGTTACATATTGGCTAACAATGGCGTTTTAAGGCTGTTACGCAGCGCTTTCTGGTCAATGTCTCTCTAAGACTTTATCCAAATCAATTCACCTTATGCCTTATAGGGGTAGAATTTAGCCACGACCATTAAGGTCGATTTGGCGCCTGGAGCGCCGCTGGCGTTGAAATTTGCTGTTTCGCGCGGCTGGCGGATTCAGGTTTAGCAGTGACAGTCATCCATCCTTGTCTGTAATCGTGCCCCAATTGTTCATACTCAGGAAAGTAACATGGCCATCAAGAATCTATTAGTTGCCTACAATGGTACCGAATCATCCAATGCCGCCCTTGATGCGGCGATTTTCATGCGTCAAAAATACGATGCGCATCTGACGGGGTTGTTGGCCCGTGATGTAGAAAGCGGGCGTCAATCGGCAACGGCGTGGATACCTAAAAATATTCAGGACATGGTCCGAGAAGCGAGAGAGAAAGAAGCTGAGGCTGTGCATCAGGAGTATGTTGCGCGCACGGAGTCTGTCGAAGATGCCGATAAAATTCACTGGATTTCTAAGTATGGCGAGGCGGATGCGACAGTCTCGCGTTATGCGCGGTTGTTTGATCTGACCATTGCCGGTCGCTTCGATGCGGTGCTCGATGAAACTGATACCGCACTGCATCCCGACAAAATTGCGATGATCAGTGGTCGGCCGGTGTTACTGGTGCCGCGTGAAAACGACATGTCCACCTACAATGAGCACGCCGTCGTCGCCTGGGATGGCAAGCGCGCATCTGCCAGGGCTCTGGCCGACGCCATGCAGATCCTCGAGACCAAGAGTCTGGTGACCGTCATCACTGTTGAAGACAGCGGTTCGGACATCAATCTGCCGGAGATGGACATTGAGACTGCACTTGTGCGCCACGGTGTGAAAACCGAGTTCGTCAAGTTGAAAAAGGACGGCCGGTCTGTAGGAGACAATGTGTTGGAATTCCTAG
>DOIU01000390.1 GCA_003511825.1 Gammaproteobacteria bacterium
ATGGGTTGCAATGTCTCAAAGGCTACGGCGTTGTACGCCACCTCATCGTCAACCGCCCCGGCACTGAAGCGCGCCCCCCGTCGAACAAACCCACCTTGCTCTAACAGCAACAACGTGACGATATCGCGCTCGGTCATGTGATGACGCATGGCCATGGGGATTTCGATGTCGATCATGGTCACACCGTCCTCCACCGTTTGTTTCCAGTGACTTTTGGCGATCACTTCTTCATGGGGTTCTGCGTTATCGTTTGACAGATTGTGGTCATCGCGTTGTTGCACCAGGACTTTGGATGCGTCGTTGGGGTCAGAGCACTCATCGAGATAAACGGGATCTTCATTGCCGTCAACCTTTTGTGCCGGCTCAGCGTCCTCTGGTACATCGTGCGCAGGGCAGGGCGCTACGGGTGGCTCGGGGTAGTGTTCCACACCAACGGATTTTATCCACTTCACCGTACCCGATGTCGGTATTGTATTGTCGGTGGTTTGATCAGCGTGCAGTGATACAGCGATGGGGAAATGCCCCTCGTCAGCATACATGAGCTCATCAATGACAATGCCGTTGATACTGCCTTCTTGCAACGTTGAGAGACTTTGCACAGGCTTGAACAGTCGATCTTCTTGAAGGCCGACGACATTGCAGTTGCCGCCAAACTGCGCGCAGGGGTCAAAGCCGGTATCGTCATGTGCGTACCAATTGAACAGCACGGTCAGGCGGGTATCGCGTTTGATGTTCAGGCGGTAGGCTTCAGCGCCGGCCGTAAACACCGAATCCGGATCTACCACCTCCGCGACGTCATCATCGGCACCTCGCCACGTGAGATGATGCAGTACGGAGGTGTTGTCGAGTGCTTTTTGCGTGGCGTTGACCACCATCTTGCCACCCGCGACGGCAAGCACCGCAGCGCCGTCACTGGTAAATTCAACCTTGCCACGGGGGACATCATCCAGCATGGCAAGCCATTGGCCGTTTTCTAAGACGAGCAGATCAGGACGCTCATCATCGGCTTCCCAGGTGTCTGGCACCCATTGCTGGGCGCCCATGTCGTAGAAGAAGTCCGCAGATTGAATTGCTTGCGTGTCACTATCGAGGGTGACGTGCGTGTAGTGCGCCATGCAATAGGCAGGCAAGTCAACACGTCCGGGTGAACCGTCATCGTTCAGTATCACGGTGCCATCGTCTTTGAGGTCTTGGTCAAACGCATCTTCGTGGTCGTCATCGTCACCATGGTGGCAATCCACGTCTAGCAGGTAGAAGCCGTTGTTCAGCAGAGTTTGCATGGAGGCACGCTCGACCGGGTTTTCCGCTTTGACGTCGTCAATTTGCGTGACCAAATCGTCGGAGACGTCGTCCCGAATCAGCTCTTCTGCGATGTCGTTGGGATCGACATCGTGCGAGGGTTCACCACCGTCGTTCTCTGAATCCGCGGCTTCTTGCCGGGCATGTATCTCCTCGGCGACAGCGGCGGAAATTTCCGGTAAGAGCTCGCGTACTTCTTCGCGGACGAGTTGTAGGATGGCGGCTTTGGTCTCTGGGTCACCGGCGACATCAATGCCATTTTCCTCGGCGGCCTCCAACACCTCTTCCTGGATATCGCCCATCATGCTCGCGAGTACGCGTGCGGTTTGGTGCAGATAGTGGAATTTTTCACGAGCCTCGGTGTCGCCGGTTTCGCTGTTGGCGACGTAGTCACTGAACAGACTGTCCTCGGCTTCCCCCGGCATACCCAGCGTCTCTAGCACCACGGCTTCGGCGTCGGCAGTACCGAGTGAAGGGTTGTTCTTTAACTCCTGGTGCACCAGGGTTGTAATCGGGCTAAGAAATGTCGGTTTGTCGCCTGGCGTGCTGAAGTGCAGCTCTTTACCAATGGCTTCGCCGGTATCTTCATCGATGGCGCTCGGTGGCACCATCGAGAGTATGGGTTTGTCGGTAGCGTCCTCGGGGATGTCCAGGGTATACGCACCGCCATTGCCGGAGACCGTGCTGGGTTCATCGTCATCACAAGCGCCATTTTCATTGATGTCAACGCAGATCGTCGCGCCCTGTATGTAGCCGTCAGCAACGCGACCGGACACGGCTGAGGTCGCCACTACCGGGCTTGCCGCGCCGGTCTCGGGTGTTTCCGTGTCTGGGGTCGGGTCGCCTGCGGCGCCGCCACCGCTGCAGCCGGCAAGTAGGAGTAAAGACGCTGCAGCACCGAGCAGCAGGCACGATTTCTCTGGCGTGTTCTTCATGGGCGTTGTTTCCTTTGTCTGGTTTGGCGTTGTGTACTCACCGTCCGTGGTGCGTCTATGCCTGAAGGGGGCTCTGGCTCTCAATACCTCAGGCGCAGGGCGATGATGTCACTGTCGATACGGCAGCGCAGACAGGCGGACATCTGACAGGGTTGACGACGTGTAGGCAGGCTTCTTAAGACGCGGCAGCGTGATTTACTGTGAATTTGGGACTCGCCCCGCAAAAGGATTCAGCAGAGCACTCGCGCGCGACTAGCGACCAGCAGTGAGGTAACAACAGCGCGAAAAACGGAATAAAACGCCAATACCGTCACACTCTGAACAACGCATAGGCCCAGCGACGTGCGTCAAGATGTTTTCGGTCTATATAACCGTTTTTGCATAGCGTCCAGGAACTCTATTTCATGAGCCGTCCCCTCAAACACCGATGTTCCGCGTCACGGATGACCATCTCTCAACAAGGATTCTCAATCATACATGTGCTGATTGCCATGGCACTGGTATTGGTCTTTTTCACTGACCTACCCGGTCACATGAAAGTGATCAGCAGCTCTAAGGTCAGGCATGAAGCCAATGCCTTCGCCAACACCTTGTGGTACGCCAAAACACAAGCGGCCAATTTGGGCGTCAGGGTTACCCTCTGCAAAAACCCGGATCAACAGCATTGCGCGAGCCGTGGTCGGTGGGATGACGGCTGGATACTGTTCGTTGATGCCTCCGACAAGAGCGACTTTGACCCTGACAAAGATCGCTTGCTCAAAACGCGCGCCGGGCACGAGATGTCTGTGCCCATGTTTGGCGCAGGCCGCGCAAAACACGCCATCTCCTTCACGCCCAAAGGTGAACTGAGCGGCAGCGCGGGTAACGCACGCTCCGGCTACGTTGTGCTTTGCCCCGATGGGCAGCTCGATCGTCAGTCCACCGCGATCAGGCTGAAAGCCAGTGGCGATATTGCCGTCGTCAATGCCCTGGATATCAAAGGGGTGAAATGCAAGGCATAACACCGCCTCGTCACCAGGCAAATTAGACAAACCCCACCAACACCTGCAATCGCGTGACAGTTCTGGTGCTGGGCACGCAGATCCTCTCTGATGATCACGCCCATCGCTGTTGTGGGCGTGATCGACGTGTTAACGCATCAGGCCTTGAATTCCACGGTGACGAAAGTCAGCGTCGTATCGCCGATGTTTTCGAGGTCATGGACAAAAAAATCACCGCCGCGTAAGTCAAAATGCTTGGTGTCGCCAGCCTCATAGTCCGTGTCTTTAACCGTACCATCGTCGTAGTGTGATCGAGACTTTCCCTCACCGAGGATTGTCCAGAAATAGGTTTCCTCGTGACGATGAAAAGGGGCCCGTTCACCCGGCTGTAAGACCAAATTCCAAATGCGTAGCGTATCGGTTTCAGAGACGACACGAGACCCTACCTGTCGGTTATGCCAGTTCTGCACAATCTCCTCACGCCGCTCGGCAGGCCAGCTTGCATAGCGCTCCATCTGGGGTCGTTCAGTCATGATTTTATCTCCTAATGATCGATAGATAAATAGTAGTTTGCAATAATATACCAATATAGCCGTATAAATTAATCATTGACGGCATGAGTATGTATAAATACTATTTGCTATCGATCAAATGATAAATAATGGGGAAATACCATGAATCAAAATATGACTCGCCGTAAGTTTGTCAGTGCCTCTGCGCTCA
>DOIU01000244.1:0-2548 GCA_003511825.1 Gammaproteobacteria bacterium
GGCTTGCAGATCATCAACAATACCCGGCTCGCTGGCGCAGCGCTGCGGGAAGGCGTCCGCCTGGTAGACCTTGGCATGGCGGCGGTAGCGATCTGCCGTGCGATCTGGGTCGTGCCCGGCGGCATCGGCGAGCAGGCTCAGCACCACGCTGGCGGCTTCGGCCAACCCTAACTCCTCGGGCGGCGCCGGCCGTTGCGCCTCGACACCCAGCGCTTGCGCGATCAGCGTGAGTATCATGTATTCATGGAGATTTTGCCCACCATCAAGCATGGCGCAGGTCTCAAGGCGTTGCATCAGCGCCTGGAGCGCATCCGCGTCCAAGCGCTCGCTCAGCTCACCCGTGGCTGCGGCAATGACGCCCAGGCTGTGCTGGTCCAAGGCATCACCGCGTTGTTGCAGTTGCTGTAAGGCGAGATCCGCCACGGCGGCATCACCGTCCGCCACCAGGGCGGCGTGGATACGCTGCGGCTCGGCGTCGAAGTAGTGCATCAATAAGGCAAACAAGGCAGCCTCACTGGCCTGACTCCCCATCAGACAGATTGCCAAGGTGTCGGGCAAGGCCAACATCAATATGCCTTGACCCGTGTGGCTTCCAAAACTGACGCCCTGATTGTCTGCGGAGACGACCTCCATCCCGAGCTGGGTGGAGACACGGGTGCTCGCAGGCGGCTCAGCCGCAGCGCGCGCTGTTCGATGCGCATGGTGCGGATCAATGGCGTGGATGCGTGCGTCAATCGGCGGGTGCACCGCGCCCCATTGGTTTGCGCGCCCGTCGAGTAAGGGTGATAAAAAGCACACATGGGCCAGCTCGTCGGCATACCACCCCCAGAGTCGCGCGCCTTGCTGATCCGACTGACCCGCCGTTAAGGCATCAATCAGGCCCGAGGTTTGCCGGGTAAACTGCACCGCACCCGCATCCGCCAGCAACTCGCGCTGACGACCGAACGCGGCCCGAATCGCGCCGGCACTCAAGACGCCCACACTCCCCAAGGCACGCAAGACCAAGCCGACAATCGCAAACGGGAGAAACTGTTGGCGCCAATCACGCCCGGTAAGAATACGACCAATCTGGTCAATCGCCAGTAAACCGCTCAAGAACACCAGCGTGCGCATATTCAGCGTGGCATCGCCATTGCGCAGATGCGCAAACTCGTGAGCAACCAGCGCTTGCAAGGCATCGCGATCCAGCGCGTCCAGGGCGCCTTGGGTCACAACCAAGGCCGCGCGCTCTTCGTCACCCAGGATAAATGCGTTAACGCCGCGTTCGCGTGGTAACACCCACAAGCTGGGCGGCGATTGTCGCGAGGCAATAGCCATCTCAGCGGTCACGGTGACAAACTGCTTCACCTGGCGACTCAGCCCGCGCTCGGGCACGGCCACAGCGCCGTAGTGACGCGCAAGCACGGCCCCACCCGCGCGCACCCCCAGATAGCGAAACACACACCCTAGCGCCACCATGGCGTAGAGGCATAGCGTAATCAGCAAAGCATGATCAGAGAACAGCCAATTGTCACCAGCGTCATGCGCAAGCAGACTCACCACACCTGCCAGCAGATGCGCCAGCGCCATAAACAGCACCAGCGACACCGCAAACGCCAGCAGCAGCCACAGAGACTGCGACCGCACTCGCCGTTGCCGCGCAAACACGCTCACCGGGATGACTCGCCGTTAAGGATTAAGCAAACGATACACGCGCCGGCTGCGCGATATCCGGGTCATTAATCTCAAACAAATCCGCCTCACGAAAAGCAAATACCCCGGCCACCAAATTTGACGGGAACACCTCACGCTGCGTGTTATAGAGCATCACCGAATCACTGTAGGCCTGGCGGGCAAAGGTCACGCGGTTATCCGTGGTGACCAATTCATCAAACAAGGCCTGCATATTCGCATCCGCCTTCAGCTCCGGGTAGCTCTCAACCACCACATTCAAACGCCCCAGCGCACTGCCCAACGCCGACTCCGCCTGCGCCAGCGACTTCACCAAACCCGCATTATCCGGCGCAGCCGCCGCTGCCTCCGCCTGACTTTTTGCGTGATCCCGCGCCTCCGTCACCGCCGTCAGCGTCTGCTGCTCATGCTGCAGATACCCCTTGGCCGTCTCCACCAAATTCGGGATCAACTCATACCGCCGCTGCAACTGCACATCAATCTGCGAAAACGCGTTCTTAAACTCATTCTTCAGCGTCACCAAGCGGTTGTACAGCACAATCCCGTACGCCCCCAAGGCCAACACCACCAACATCGCGATCACACTGCCGTCCATACACCTCTCCACTACGCGCTCAGGCCAATACCTGCGCGTACTAGCGGCCAAAGCGTGGTAAATGTGAGTGCTTGGGGTATGGAAATCAGGGGGTTAGGGGGACGGTGAGTTCTGAGATTTGAGCCAATTCATCGCATAAACCGCTTAAATCAAAATGCGCACAGGCAGGCATAGCACCCAGTGAACACCACCCGCTGTAGCTCCGGCCCCATGATGATTTTTTTGAGTACCGAAAGCCAAGGCTTGATAAACGTGCTTAATGGACTTACCCCCGTATGGCTG
>DOIU01000244.1:2832-3092 GCA_003511825.1 Gammaproteobacteria bacterium
AAGGCTTGATAAACGTGCTTAACGCTGATTGCCCTACTGTATAAACCACACATTCAGCGGAGTTTCGTCCATAAACTCAACCATAGCAGCAGGAATTGGCGGGGGAATATCACTAACTCGGGCCATCGAGTCATCCTTGACAGTCGACTACTCGGTGAGTGAAACCTAACACGGGAACAACCCGACATCCAGATAGCCCGACAGCCGGGCTATTCTTTTACTGTGGGGTCGAGATTTCGTACGCAAATCAATAGTGCTAA
>DOIU01000371.1 GCA_003511825.1 Gammaproteobacteria bacterium
TCGCGGCGTTGTCGGGGCGGTCAATGCGCTTGATGATGTCACTCAAGCGGCCGATATTCGCCGCGCGATCCGTGATGATCAGGGAATTGGTGGCGGCATAGGCAGCCAGATGGCCTTGTTGGGGCACCAAGGGACGCAGAATAGGGACCAATTGCGCAGCTGGCACGTTGACGATTGGCACGACTTGCGTGACCAATTGGTCTGTGGCTCGTCGGTCAGCTCCCAAGATGGGTACAGGGCCTTGTTTGGCGGTCACATCCGGCACGATTTTGATCAGGTCGCCTGTAGGGACTGCGGAGTATCCGTGCACCTGCAGCACAGACAAAAAGACTTGGTACAGCTGATCGGCGTCCATGGGCTCAGCAGAGACCACCGTGACCTTCGCTTTGACTCGCGGATCAATGACAAAGTTTTTCCCTGTCTGCTTGGAGACCGTCGCGATCAAGGAGTGGATGTCGGTGTTCTTGAGATTGAGCGTGAAGTTCTCATGCTCATCCGACCACGCGGGAGATATGCCGCCTGCGAGTAGGGCACCACAAAGCGCTGCGCTTAGCAGGAGGTTATTGATACCTTTCTTGTTGAAACCGTCTCTCGATCTCGTTGCTGTTTAGGTATAAACCGGTCACGTCGCGTTTGACTTGCCTTACGCGTATGCCGTCGTCAATACAGGGTTGCCCCTGCGGCTGGTCCATGGCGGCAGCGACAGGCTGTCAATTCCTCATCCTATAGAAGAATTGTGCCTGAGCGCCTGATCGGCTACTGGTCCAGCGAAATCATAATCGGCACCTCAATGCCGTCACGCAGCACGGTCAGCTCAATGTTGTCCGCTTTGACCAGTTTGCGCAGTGCTCTGATGCCTTGCTTTTGGCTGTTGAGCCCAATGCCGTTGACCTTGGTGATAACATCGTTGGCCATAATGCCCTGGGCTTCCAGTATTTCAGGGTTTTGTTTCGGTTGTAGGCGATAGCCGACCAGTTTTCCGCCTTGCTGGTAAGGTGTGGCGCTGACGATCTTACCCAGCATTGACGGATTTTTGACCAATTTGTCGCGCAATGCCCGCGGTGATGCCGGCAGTTCGACAGGGCCTTTGTTGTTTCGGTTGTTGTTTGCCGAAGCCGTGTTCACGCGCGGTATGGCAATGGGCGCGACGTCTTCGGGTAATTTCAGTGTCTCTTCTCGCCCGCGATTCTCAATAATGACACGATCAGGGTAGACGGCCTTGAGCGTCGCGTTGCCGATTTTGTCGCCAATGCCATAGACTTGTTCTTCGCGCCCGCCCGACGAGATAATGGCTATGGCCATTTGTGCGGGCTGATACGCGAAGACGCCGGCGAGAGTGAGGTTGAGTCGGGTTTCTGGCGCTACCTGGGGTGTCTCGACTTGCGGTTCTACAGGCTTCTCACCCGCCTTGCCAAACAGATGCGTTGACGCAACGGCTCGGCTGAGCTTGATGGGATCTTTGCCTGACTTTGTTTCAGTGGCTTGCAGGCGAGTTTGCTGTGGTGCCGCGTCTTGCTTGAGAGATTGAGTCAGAAGCTGGATAGTCAGGCCCGACAGTGCATAGGCAATACCTGCCACGAGCGCAGCGTTCACCCACTTTATCCAAGGGTTTGCTGCGATGTCAGACGTTGTGGTCATTGTGTTCAGTCGCTTGTTTCATATATAAGGTGTGAGTACCACAGTGGTGTGTCAGTTCTACAGGATTCAGGTTTCAATGACCTTACAGTTGGCAATTAGCCGGGAAAAAGCAAGAATTGTTCACAGCTCTCTGAATGTAGCGCAGCTGACTGGGTGAATGAATTACCAAGCCGTATGCTGCTGACGTTTAGGGCCGCACGCTGCGGTGCTTGACCCGACTATGAGTACACATCGATGAAAGACTTATTTAAACGTTTTTTTCAGGATCATCTTGAGTTGGTGGATAAGCCTGATGACCCTGGGCACCGTATTCGTGTGGCTGCGGCTGCACTGATGATAGAAGTTGCCCGCGCCGATTTTGATATGGATGCAGAGGAACTCAGCAGCATCGAGGCGTTGTTACAGTCAACGTTATCGCTCGATCAAGAAGAGTTGGTGTCTCTCATTGACATGGCGCATGTCGAAAGCCGTGATTCGACCAGCTTGCACGCGTTTACACGTTTGATCCATGAGCACTACGACGAAGCGCAAAAGGTACAGTTGTTCGAGCATCTGTGGGCAGTCGCTTATGCCGATGGTCGGTTGGATAAATACGAGGAGTATTTATTACGCAAGATCGCAGATTTGATCTATCTGCCTCATCAACACTTTGTGCAGAGTAAACTGCGGGTGTTAGAGGCGCGAGAGCAGAACGACTGATTCAGCAGGCACAAAAAAGGCGCAAGGGTGAAACTTGCGCCTTTTTGTCTTTCGGTCAAGGGCAGGGCGTGCCTTAGACCATATCTTTCAGGCCTTTCAGTGGTGTGACCTTCACAACTTTGCGCGCGGGCTTTGCCTTGAACACAGTGGGCTCACCCGTGAATGGATTGATACCCTTGCGTGCTTTGGTTGCAGGTTTCTTGACGACTTTGATTTTCATCAGGCCAGGCATATTGAAGTAGCCAGGGCCTCGTGTCTTGAGGTTTGCTTCGATGATGTCAGACATGGCGTCCATCACTGCGGTGACATCCTTGCGGCTCAGTTCCGTCATGTCCGCGAGCATGTTCAGCATTTCTGACTTGGTTGGCGGCTTATCGCCAGTCTTGATTCTCTTGGCAGCGGTCTTTTTCGCGACGGTCTTCTTCGCAACTGCTTTCTTCGCGACGGGCTTCTTCTTCGCAGCTGCCTTTTTAGCGACAGGTTTTTTCTTCGCTACGGCCTTTTTCGCGACGGGCTTCTTCTTGGCCGCGGTCTTCTTGGCAACGGTTTTTTTCTTGGCCACAGCCTTCTTCTTGGCTGCAGGTTTCTTCTTCGCGATCATGATGTAAGTCCTCGGTATATGAAATGATCGATCTATTGCCTGCATCAGCGTCAGGCGCGCTTGCGAAACTTCTGTATATATAGTCTAAAAATTACGCCGACATTCGCCTAATGCCGGCGCAAGTTACCATATATAAGTAGCCGGGTAAAAGCATTTTTCAAGCCACAGACGCTGTTTTTAAAGGGTTTTAGGAGAGGATGAGCCAAAAACACTGCAAATATAGTGTTTTTAGCCGAATTCATTAGATGCGCAGCGTTCGTGCGAACGCTGCGTTTGGAATCGACGGTGACGTCAAATGGCGCACGTCATTCGCTATTTCACGAAGAATTGCTGACGAAACGAAATGTTTTTGCTTGTCGTATTCCCTGGTGGAACGGATACGCGAACGTTGAATGTCAGTGTTTGCGTGTTGCGAATTGCAAACTCACCAATGTAGTAGATTGCGTTTCGTTCGCGTATTTCTCGGATCGGGATACGCCCCATTTGACCGTTGAGATTGGTCCAATTCGCAGACACCGTTGCAGCAGCAGCTTCGCCCAACGCGTTTGTCGCTTGGTTTTTTCGCACTGCGATATTGAGCAAGCCTCGTCGCGTGCTGCGTGTGATGCCGTAACTTTTGGCAACTGCTGGATCGAGTACGTCAGTTTGTAGCGCATTGTAGTGAATGGTGAAAGCTCCGTGTTGGGTAGAGGAATCGGCCCAACTGATGGTGCTACAGAGCAGCAATAACAGTGTGCAGAGGGGAGTGGCTAAGTTGTTTCGGTAAGACATGGCTGGCCTCTCTTGCATGGGTCCGGTGCAGAGTGTGGCCGAACCGTGTGACGGATGCTCGCTCTGTTGCCGGAACGTCTACAGACGAGTGAGTGGTGTGATAATTCAGAATCGGCTTGCTAGGAAAAGTTCCGAGCGTTGCGGTATGAAAGATGGCCGACGCATGCTGCGTCGGCGCGAGGTGTTTGTGGCCTTAAGAGGCGACCATGTTTACGAGGCTCTGTACGACGAGTATTTTCGCCAAATGCAGAGCGATGATCGCGACCAGAGCGGAGATGTCGAGTCCACCAATGGGCGGAATCACTTTGCGCAAAGGGTTTAATACCGGTGACGTCAAGCTGTACAAGACGCTCTGTACAGGGTTGTATCCGCCGCTGCTGGGAATCCAGCTCAGTATCGCAAGAATAACAATCGAGTAGATAAACACATTAAAGAAGAGCTCGATCAATGAGATGACTGACAACGCAGCTATCTGGACGCCGTTGGCCAATGCGAGGTGAATGCCTTTGCCGCCGAAGTAGTCGCCAAAGCCCATCACCTTAAACAGCATCAGTTTGAGCAGGATCAGCAACAGGCACAAGACCAGTGCCGCGATATCCGTGCCGGCAAAACCGGGTACAAATCGGCGCAATGGAATCAGCAGCGGGTTCGTTGCCTTGACCACAAATTGGGAAATCGGATTGTGATAGTCCGCCCGTGTGACTTGCATTAAAAAGCGAATGGCCACGACCATGATGTAGAGATCAAAGAGTGTCGTGAGCAGAAAGTTCAGAGCGTTCATGCCCGGGCTTGCCATTAGTTGTCTCCCAGTTGTTTGCCGAGTTCGCGTGAGCGGTTATATGCGCTTTCCATGCCTTTATAGACGATATCGTCTAACTGTGCGGCTTGGAAGCTCTCCAGTGCCGCTTGCGTGGTGCCGCCCTTGGAGGTGACGTTTGCACGCAGCTGTGCAGGTGATTGCGAGTCGCGGGCCAACATTGTTGCGGCGCCCACAGCGGTTTGTTGTGCCAAGCGTTGCGCCATGTCTGCATCCAGGCCCAGCTTTTGACCAGCGAGCGCCATACACTCAACGAGGTAAAACATATAAGCCGGGCCGCTGCCCGACAGCGCGGTGACCGCATCAAGCAGTGCCTCGTCGTCAACCCACTCCGTTGTGCCCGCGCTGTTTAAAATGGCCTCCGCCAATTGTCGGTGCGTGTCACTGACGTGTGCGTTGGCATACAACACGCTGGCGCCTGCGCCATAGAGTGCGGGTGTGTTAGGCATGCACCGCACCACCGGATGCTCGGCGCCAAGCCAGCGCTGCATATCAGGTTCGCGTACACCAGCGGCGACAGACACGATCAATGCACCGGTATGTCGCACAATGTGGGCAATATCGTCAATGACGGGGCGAATGACATCAGGTTTGACGGCGAGTATGACAAGCTCTGCGTTTCTCAGGCTTGTATCTTTGTCCGTGCTGCCCATGACGCCGAAACGGGTTTTAAGGTGTTGCAAACGTTCCGTATCAATATCGCAAACGTGCAGTGCGGTTGTTGTATGGCCTTGGTCGATTAAGCCGCCAATCAGGCTTTGCGCCATATTGCCTGCGCCAATAAAGGCGATCTTGGTGTGTTTCAATGCGTGTCTCCCTTGCCGGTGTCACCACGATTGGGCGACATCAGCGTTGTAAACGGGGTGTGAAGTTTCAGCGAAGAACAGTGTCTGGCGGTGCGTGTTTGTTCAAGCCAGTGCTTGGCGTTTCTCGTGCAGTGAGTCAAGCAGTGTGTCAAACGCATCGCAGAAGGCATCCACGCCATCTTTCTCAATCTTATCTGTAATAGCGGTCAGGTCTATGCCCTGTGCTTCCAGTTGTTCGAGCTGTGCACGCGCCTTGGCCGTACCTTCGGTGAGTGTGACCGCAGCAGTGCCGTGATCGCGGAAGGCATCCAGCGTTGCCGGAGGCACGGTATTGACCGTTTCGGGACCAATAAGGCTATCGATATAGAGTACATCACTGTAGTCCGGGTTTTTGGTGCCTGTGCTTGCCCAGAGTAATCGCTGAGGCAGT
>DOIU01000038.1 GCA_003511825.1 Gammaproteobacteria bacterium
GGCCTTGCACAGCACGCAGCGCCTGCTGGGTACTGATATAGAAGACCCCTTGGCACGCCAGCGACTCGCCAACTGGCAACACGCCCACCGAGAATTCGGCCCTTTCCCCATTGATGTTTATCGCAGCGAGTCCGGCGACTCTTTCCTGGCGATCGACTACCGATTAACACTCGCGACGATTAAGAATTCTGCCATTCGCGACCGCCAAACCCTACTGGCGTGTTGCGGCGTCCCTGCAACTATTACGCATGTCGGCAATCAGGAACTGTGGTCCTACGGCCCCCATTGGTCTGCCGTTATCGTTGGCCCGGCAGTCACTGAAATTTGGGTGAACGCCAAGCCAGAGTCACCCCAAAACAACCGCTATTCATCTTCAAAGCAATAAAGCCGGAAACGCGCAAATGCGCAGCCATTATCTGGCGAGTAGCCAAACTCCTCTGTCCATCCGTGATCAACGGCAGCACTGAGGCCAAAGCCCTGAAGCTCCCCCGGAGATGCCGACGACCACCCCTGGCAACTCGCTTCAGCAGTATATTGCATGGACCGAGCTGCAGTACCGGTCAGCACCATCGCCCAAACGTGCTCGCCCAGAGAATCCACCGAAATACTGCTGCTGAGCCCAGATCGCAGCTGCGCTTTGTCACGAGCGACCAACATGCCATCGAGGCGGACCCATGGCCCGTTACCCTGTATGCGATCAATAGCGGACAGATCGCCGTCAGAGAGCCACGCCTTGTACCGATGCGCATGCGGCAAGCCTGCGCTGTGTGCGTCGGCCTGACACACGGCATCACCCGCCGCCACCCCTTGTAAGCCAGCCGCGAAATCCCAACTCGATACATCCCCAGTCCCCATACTCTCAGACAAGAATACCCGCTTACCGCGAGCACGCACGTCCGGCAAGGGCGCTGTCCGGCTTGTCTCAAAACACATCAAATGGCCACGATGCGCGCAATCTGCGAAATAGGTGTCCGTCCAGTCAAAAACCGTTCGAGTCGACATTCCGTAGCGACCTCGGTCTTGCGTATCGCCACTGCGCCAATTCTGGCAGTGGACGGCTGAGGGCGACTCATCCTCCGCCAGATAGCCCATTGACGTCGCCCCGGTCCACAACAGTGCCTTCTCCGCCACAGCGCTCCCATACTCGTCCACCGCCGGTGGGCTGAAGATCCGATTCTCACTCAACAGCGCATCTCGTTTTCCTGAGAAGGGCTTCCCGTCAACCCGCACCCAAGGCCCCAACGGCTGCCCGGTATCCTCTCCCTCACAGCGGTTGCCAACAAAGCCCTGCAACCCGAGTAAACGGCAATACGCGTCGGTTTCCGAATCAGAAATCCACGCGCGATAGTCGCCGTCTAAAGCAGCGCGCGCTGCGGCCGCCTCGCAAATCGCGTCCGCCGCATCTGTGCCGACATAACCGTTGGCATCGTCCCAACTGGAGAGATTCCCCGACCCTTGCTGGGATGTTGTGAACATACGGGCGGCTTGTGGGTAAACGTCACGATCGTTCCGGTCGGTCCCCTGCTCGTATTCGATCAGATTGCTGTAGTTGTCTTTATCATCGTCAACGTAAGCAAACTCTCCCGCAAGCACAGACACGGATACGGTATCCGCGTCAATCCGGACCGGCTTTTTCGCGCGTGCTAAATCAAACGCCGCATCGCCGCTCTCATAGCGAATACGGATTTCCAGGTCATAGTCACCAAACGGAATGGCTTCAAAAACTCCCGACGCTGAATCGCCGAACACATTGAGCTGGCGCTCAATATCAGCCTTACCCGTCAGCCGCGCCATAATAATCAGCCCGCTAGGGTCAAGCACACGACTGAAAACACGCTTGGGCAAGGCGATCCGCAATCCATCCGAATCCAGCGAAGACGATTTGCCGCCCTCCCCGCATGCAGCCAATGCCAGCACACACCCTCCCAGCAAAAAACCGCGCAGACACCGCGTGGCACCCACAGCACAGAACCACTTACCATATAAAACCCGGAACCGCTGGGTGATTAAATAAAAAAACTCCACGGGCAAACTCAAAGCGCTTTGGCGCGTTATTGGTTATACATCGTTATGCTGTGGACTGGCCGCCACAGCACCGGCAATTAATGCAACTGAGGAATATACCTGCACTGAATACGGGTACTCTTAGTGCGCTATTTTTACGATATTATTACTAGTCTGACGACAAAAAAAATCCCTCTTTGGGGAAACTCAGATTGCGCTTTCAATTCATTAACTTAGTTGCGTATTTTCACCCGGACTCTTGCTGAGTAAACCGAGGCGTCATTGTCATGCCCCGGGCATTTGTTATACTCGCCGCATCGCGCGATCAGCCATTCCAAGGAGGATGTATTATGATACGGTTAGTAGGCAATTGTCTGGCGGTTGTGCTCATGCTGGCGACATGTTCAATTAACGCCGCAGAACACAAAAAAGCGCTCGTCATCGGCAATGCAGACTACGATTACGCCGATAAACTCGCCAATCCTGAACGCGACGCCACCGCTATTGCGACTCGCCTGCGCTCGCTGGGCTTCTATGTAACGGAAAAACACAGCCTCACCTTACGCGGCATGAAAGAAGCCTTGCTGGACTATAGCAGCACACTCAATTCCGATACCATTTCTGTGGTGTATTATGCCGGTCATGGCGTCCAAAAAAACAACCATAATTATCTCATTCCGGTCGACGCGAATATTCAACAATCCTATGAAATTGAATACAGCAGTGTGGATTTACAAATGCTGCTTGATGCCATTAATGAGGCGAGCCCGCTATTAAACCTGGTCTTATTGGACGCATGTCGAGACAATCCGTTTGAACAAAATCTCTACAGCGCGTTTCGCTCGGTGCGCCAGCACGGACAAGGATTAACGGCCGTTGAGTCCATCGGCGGCGCCATATTATCGTTTGCCACCCAACCGGGAAACATCGCGGTTGACGGGGTCGGCGATCACAGCCCTTATGCCGGTGCGCTGCTGCAACATATCGCAACTCCGGGTAAATCAGTCCAAGAATTCCTCAATCAGGTCGGGCTGGATGTTGTCGCCGCAACGCGCGGGAATCAAGTACCCTGGTATTCCAGCTCTCCGGTACCGGAGTACTGTCTGGCAGGATGCGAGCTGCCATCCCATCCACCAACCGCAGCTCATCGAACTGCCTTTCAGGCACCCAATGACACCGATCGCCACAGCAACAAGCGCGCGGCCTTGAGTGATGCGATTATGCAACGAGATTGGCCTGAGATTGATCGATTAGCCAGTCTTTCAGCAGAGCAAAAGGCCTTGTTGAAAGACTTGTTTTCACAATACCCGCGTATGACAGTGGCGTGGCAGGACACGGTGACTCGCTCACTCGCAAGCGCTAACGCCCATCCGGAAAGCAACCACGAAACTGTTGAAATCCGTATTCTTGAAGCGATCAACCGCCAGGGTAATCGCGTACTACCGTCACGCGGTTGGCGTACGCTGTCTGTGAGCTTGAAACCCTAGCCATACACTTTTGCAGGTAGTCATCGATGCAAACAAACGTTATATAATGGGAATCGTGACAAAGCGGTATTCAGCAAAACTGTGTTGAGACACGGACTACGCGGCAGTTGTCGTCTATGCATGTAATCATTAAAGCACTCATCCCTATCATCCTGCTCAGCCTCCACAGTCTCTGTGAAGCAGCGGACTACTCCGCCCCTGTCATATTGGGCAACACCCATATCGTGACTCATCCGGTGACAGATAATGCAGAAATTTTCGTCACCGTTACCGATAACGAACTTGTTCGCGCCGTCAATCTCAAGTATCGAAAAATTGGTGATACAACCCCTTATTCATTGAAGTGGACCCCGAAAGCT
>DOIU01000167.1 GCA_003511825.1 Gammaproteobacteria bacterium
GCCATCACGCGCAACTCAGCCTCCGTCTCCGGCAACGGCGCACCCCGCTGCCCCAGCAGCACCTGCGCCTCGTAGAGATTGGGTGTGATCAAATCTGCCAGCGGCAACAGCTCATCGCGCAAACTGCTCACGGCCGCGGGTTCTAACAGCACGTCTCCACTGGTCGCGACCATCACCGGATCAACAATCACCGCCGGGGGTTGATAGTCACGCACGGCCTCAGCAACACAGCGAATGGTCGCCACATCGCCCAGCATGCCCACCTTTACGGCACGCACATCCAAGTCACTGAATACGCTATCGAGTTGCTGACGAATAAAGGCCGGGGGCACGGCATGGATGGCCTGCACGCCGAGGGTATTTTGCGCGGTGAGCGCCGTGATCGCGGTGCAGGCATAACCGCCAGTGGCGGAGATGGCTTTGATATCGGCTTGGATACCAGCACCGCCGCCGCTATCAGAACCGGCAATGCTGAGAGTGATGGGTGTGGACGCACTCATAATGGGGTCTCCACGGCGCGGGCCCGGACGTAAGCACCGGCGGGCAACCCCGCTCGCTGTGCTCGCCAGTTCCCTACGCCAGTATTAGCTGGATCAGGTTCAACGGGTCCGGCGACAAGCGCCATCTCAGCCTATCAAGGCCCCCCGACTAACGTGTGCGAGCAGTGTGCAGGTGCGATGGTGTGGCGTCAAGTGTTTAACGCAATTGGCAGCCAAGACGCGTGCGCAATGCGCTGACGAGCAGCGGCCACCGCGCGGGGCGCCCCTCGCCAGTGGCCGAGGAATAACCAATGACGTCACTGCGCCAAGTGCAGGCAGTCCTCCACCATCAGCAGTTGCTCGGCGAGCAACGCGCGCCACCGCCCGGCAAATGCATTGGCGTTCGCGCGTCGAAAATCAAACTCGGCGTGCAGTGCATTGAGGTAGTTATCGCGCGTCGCCTCATCGAGGGATGGGTCATTGATGGCTTGCAGTTCGAGGTCAGTTTCTACGGCGTTGAAATAACGGATTAAAAAAGTCAGTAGCGTGTCATCAGAATCACCGACCGCTGCCAGCAGTTCGGCGAGTGTGTAACGTTCTTCTGTGCGATAGACAAGGTTGCCACTGCGGAAATGGCCTCTGGGTGACAACGCGACATAGTAGCTATCGCTATGGAAGGCGTTGCCCTCAATAAACCTCTTTAATCCGAAAGCGTATGATGGCAAATCACCGCCGATGTCCTCGGTTACCCAATCCATGCGGAAGCTCGCTTTCCAACCATTCGCGTCTTCCTCATGCAGCTGTGACTGGTAATTGTACTCCGTCACTTCACCGGCATCGGCTGGCGTGTACGCATACACCTGCACGCCGATATCGCCCAAAGAATAGGCATAACTCAGACCGAGTCCGCGCTGACACAAGCTAGGAGGGTCGTAATGAACAGCACACCAACTGACTGCTAGATAAGCGTGATCGGAAAACTGCTCTCCATTAACCAACGTGAACCCTGTCATCGGCTCGTACAGTGCTCTGGCGCTGTTAATAAGACATGTATGGCGCTGCCGATGGCTGTCAGAAGAGAACGTCAGCGTATCGACCAGTTCCTTGCCTGCGTAGTTGGGATCCAACTCAGTTTTGATGGGCTGGTCGGTGTTGTCGACCGAAGCGCTGTTGTCACAGGCCAGCAGGGATAGGAGATACAGCGGAAAAACCAACAGCCTTAACATTTTTGCGCCGCTTTTCATGTTAAGCCCGATTTCATCAGCTCCACCTCCCGAAAGTTCGCCTCTGAGATGAACGCTTCCCAGCTCATGGTAAATTCACCAAGATGCGCACCTCTCGAGGTAGTACCGCTTCCCGCCCAAGGGTTGTATAAAACCACCTCCCACTCGCCAGCGTCATTTCGTCTAACATCCAACACAGCATAAGCATGGTTACTCACAATACCGTCAGCTGTGACCTCGTAGCCTTCAATTTTCTTGTCATCTTCCACAGACCGCACAGTGACTGTACGTCCTTCGTCAATTGCATCCGACAGGTTCTGGGCGTCGAACTCTTCTCCTTTGTCTCGAATAAAGTCATTCTTTTCATCGACCCCAGTTAATTGGGCGATTACCTTATAAGCTCTACCGAATTGAATTTCATCATAGCCCCCAGAAGCTTTAGCATAGGCCTTCTCGATAATCGCCACCCAAAGTTCTGGATTATCACGATCCCCGGTTCCCGCATAGAGGCTGACGCCACTTGGGCTAGCGACCAGATCGTCGTCAACGCGCACGTCGCCAAAACCGCCCTTGAAATGCACGGTATAGGTGCCATCACCATGGTCGGTGATCATGTTTTCCAGAATATCAGGGTTGGTATGTGCCAGGCTTGCCAGAGCTGTCATCAGATAACAGTCGGCGAGCCCATTTTGATCCACATCGGTGTAGTCTGCACCGTCAACAAACAGTTCACCATCAAAGTCACGGTAAGCATAGGGTGCGTCGTTATCGTTCTCTATCGCCAGATCATTTGCTTTCTTGGTACCATGTGCCATCGTGGGATCAGGCAGGTTAACCTCGCCATCCAATGAGGTCTGTACAGACAGCGGCGCAGGCTCAAAATTGGGCGGTATGATGCCACTCCCGCTCCCTCCTTCCGTCAGTGCCCCCATCGC
>DOIU01000211.1 GCA_003511825.1 Gammaproteobacteria bacterium
TTGTGGGGCCCCGTGACGCTGCGGTGATTGTTGCGCCATTCGCCGGTAAACGGCCTTGCCGGTCACGAGACGTGACCCAGGCACTAGCGCACTGTCTGCACTCAACCCATTCGCAGCACGTAAGGCATCAGGATCCTGGCGATAGCGATACGCCACGCTCTCAACCGTATCACCAGGACGAACAATGTACTTGTCCAGCGCGAAATTTGGTTTACGCAACGGCAGATTCGAGGCGCAAGCTGACAGTGCAATACACAGTAGTGCCACCACTGCCGAGCATCGACGGTCAGACATTTATCCTCCGCGTAACACGATTATCGCTAACACCAAAACCACAACAGACCCCCAACCCAGCCATTCAACGTAACGTCGAATCACCGGCTCCACACGGGGACCAAACTTCATCACTAACGCCGCAACCAGAAAAAACCTCGCACCGCGCCCCACGAAGGAAGCGAGGAGAAAAGGTACCAGAGACAACGACAAAGTGCCGGCCGCAATTGTAAACAATTTATACGGCAGTGGGGAAAAACCTGCAATAAAAACAATACTAAAGCCCCACTTGTTAAACCATTCTACCACCTTTTGAAATTTTTCCCAATAACCCATTTCATGGATCATGGGCTCAAGAAGCTCGAATGCAAAATAGCCGATTAGGTAGCCCGCCAGACCACCCAACACAGAAAAAATCGTGGTCCAGAACGCCAATGACAAGCCAGCCGACGGCTTTTTCAAGGTCATCGGAATCAGCATGACGTCAGGCGGCGGCACAGGAGCAAAAGCGGACTCAATAAAACTGAGCCCTGCAAGGTAACGCGACGCCATCGGATGATCCGCCCAGCGCAGCACCGTCTCATAGAGACGCGTGAATAGATTCATTGCGTGTGTGACCTTTAAATTGGCGCTTTTCCCGAAAAATCGTCAACAGCGCCTCACCGCTTGACAAAATCAGAGCGCTAGTAGGAATTAATAGCAGGTTTTTAGGATTTTCCACTCAAAAATGGCACGAATCGCACAGATTCCCCAGTTTCAACATTGAAAGTGTCTTCTGTACGCGTTACGACCGTCAGAAGTTGCTCCCCTTCACGTCGCCCAACCGGGCAAACCAGACGACCTCCCTCTGCGAGTTGGCACGTCAGCGCATCCGGGATTGACTCGGGTGCCGCCGTGACCATGATGGCGTCAAACGGCCCTTGTTCCGGCCATCCCCACGAGCCATCGGAATAACGGGTACGGATATTCTGAAACGCCAACCGCTCAAAGCGTTCTTCAGCCTTTCGCAACAAGGTGAGAATCCGTTCACAGGTGTATACCTTTTTAACCAGACGCGATAACACGGCAGCTTGGTAACCCGACCCGGTTCCCACTTCCAGTACCTTGTTCACGGAACCCGTGCCGAGGAGTATTTCCGTCATGCGAGCAACAATAAACGGCTGTGAAATGGTTTGACCGCCACCAATCGGTAAAGCGACATCCTCATACGCTCGCGTCGCAATCGCCTCATCCATAAACAAATGCCGAGGCACACTGCCCATGACATCGAGCACGCGTGAATCCTGAATACCCTGCTGCTGCAAACGCTCAACCATGCGGTTGCGCGTGCGCTGCGACGTCATGCCGATTCCGGCAATCTCAGCCTGAGAGAACTTCTCTAACGTTGACCAAGCCATTTATTCACATCCGCGATCGCATCATGACGCGTTAAATCTATTTGCAAGGGAGTCACCGAGACAAAGCCGTTTTTGACCGCGTAAAAATCGGTCCCTGGGCCTGCATCCGCCTCTGGCCCCGCCGGCCCTAACCAGTAAATTGGCTGACCGCGCGGATCTCGTTGCTCGATAACACTCTCAGACTTATGCCGACTCCCCAAGCGCGTGCCCTGCATGCCTTGAATCGCTTCATAAGGCAAATCCGGCACGTTGACATTCAGTATGGAGTTTTCATCAATGGGGTATTCCTGGAGGTGACTGACCAAATCTGCAATCACTCGCCCTGCCGTGGCGTAATGCTGAGGCTGCGGGGAAGCCATTGACACCGCAATAGCCGGCAACCCCAAGAACCGCCCTTCGATGGCGGCAGCCACGGTCCCAGAATACAAGACATCGTCGCCCATATTCGGTCCATCGTTGATGCCACTCACCACCATATCTGGCAACTCTCCCAACATCCCATTCACCGCCAGATGCACACAATCCGTCGGTGTGCCCTCTACCGAGGTAAAACCATTGGCATGCACGGCGGTACGCAACGGCATTCGCAAGGTCAAGGAATGGCTGGCAGCACTGCAGTTCCGATCCGGAGCGACAACATTCACCTCAGCAATGCGCGCCAAGGCTTGGGCCAATGCCGAGATTCCCTCGGACAGGTAGCCATCGTCATTGGCAACGAGAATTCTCATGAATCAGATGTTCCGACACGTGGTGCGCTGGCACCGATATCCGCGATATGTGGACTGTTCAGGCCCGATGACTGACCGGCACAAACACCCCGTTTGATAACAGTTACTAGAATAGTCAAAAAAACGTAACTTGTGCGCGTTTTTTATGTAGGTTCTTGCAAGAGAAGGGACCTGCCCATAGAACACAGGGCTCGCGCACTCAGAGCGCGCTATGAACTGCAGAGATATGATCAACAATGAGGTCGCGCGACGCCTCGGATAACTCAGTGAAAACTACCCGCGCTGCATAAGGGCCACCCACAACATGCACCCCCGCCTCGCCGACACTGACCACTGTCCCGGTGAGTTGCAACAACTGGCGGGAGGGAAACAACGTCAAGCCAAGCGCTACCTCATCACCCGGCTGCAACAACACATCACTGGCAAACGCAATCCCGCTGCCCGATAGGCTTACTTTATGTGTCGGCGTATCACCCGGCTCGGAGCTGATCGGTTGAACCACTGCCTGCCCGTCATCAGCTACCGCACACTGCTTAGAAACCTGCAAATGCACTGCGTCGAGCACGCGGGCATAATCACGCCGCTCGCGAGGAATGCCGTCGTTTATAAACTGTCCTTTCTGCACCATACTGAATCGCCTCTCAACACGCCTCATCGATGGAGATTATGGCAGCGTTTGATTACAAGCATAGTGCCAATATCAGAAAAAAACACGCTGGAGCACCCGACTAAATCAGATTAGAATGCGCTTCCGGTTCGCCATGCGCGAGCCCCTACCCGCCCCTAGCTCAGCTGGATAGAGCGTCCCCCTCCTAAGGGGAAGGTCAGAGGTTCGAATCCTCTGGGGCGGGCCATCTCTCTAGGGCGTCATGCGCGTCCACTCTTGGGCCATACCATCGTCTGACACCACCACAATGCGGTCATTGTCCGCTTCATAGACATTCAATCGTGCATTGGAATTCTTTAGCATGCGGCCTTTGAACAGATTTGCCAATGCGCCCAATGCATTCCCTGATCGTTCCTGGATGTCAGTCACCTCATGTCGTATCCACTCTCCATCGACCTGCCAAGTACCGGTGAATTGCAGCTCAAACACCCCCATACCGCCGGTATCGACACGGCTATCGTACACAAACTGACCATCCGCCATGTAGTTCATGACCGGTGCATCCGCTGTCTCCTCACCTTCGATGGGGTTCAGAATACGCCCACGCCATTGGCCGATAATCATTGCTTGATCCAACGAACCAACCCCATCCTCTCCAGAATAAGCGGGTCGCTTGACACTGCCGCTGCTCGCGCATGCAGTCAGAGTGATAAGAAAAATCCAAGTCATGCAAAATCGAAGAACGGACTTCATGGCAAGATCCTTATAGAGTTGAGGGGCGTCTGCAGGAAACCTGTCGACGCGGGCAAAACGTCGTCATGGTACCATCTCTGCACATGACCGCTACTAGACTTTATAGCTACGACTGAATAACACAAAGCCCACACTTGCGTTAATACGGGAGCGCGACAAACCCTCTGCTCAGGAACCGTCGTCGGTAAAGTGAAAGTCATACAAGTCCCTCTCCGTAACCCCTGGGGCGACGATGGGTACACCGGGTAGTTTGAGTGTTTCAGCCCAAGTTGTCAATGACTGGCGCAACCTAGCGGCGACATCCGGGTTTTGTGCCAAGAGGTTTTCGTTTTCGTGCTGTTCACTTTCCAAGTCAAACAAATACTCGCGCTGATTCCCCACACGCAGGTATTTCCAGGGCCCTTGACGAACGGCAGACTGTCTCCAGAAACGCCAATACAAGGCCCTATCCATAACCTTATTGGCGTCGTTCAGATACGGGATAAGATTCACCCCGTCCAAATCGGATGTATCGATTTGCGCCAACGCTGCCGCAGTAGCCGGTGCATCAAGCGAGGTTACCGGCTGCGAATAGGCCAAACCGGCTGGCAAGTGCCCTGGCCAGCTCACCACATACGGAACACGAATTGCCCCCTCTGAGAGCATACCTTTTTCACCCAGCCAGGGTTCGTTGAGCGACCCGTCCCATACAAAGCCGCCCGTCGACACCGGCAAGACGTCCTCTTTCGACTTCGCTAATGGCGCGCCATTATCGCTGATAAAAAACACGATGGTGTCGTCATCCAGACCGTAGTTTCGCAATCGCGCCATGATGCGACCCACACCATCGTCTATCGCTGCCAACATCGCCAAACCATAACGTCGGCGCTCTGGCATATCTTCCGGAAAACGCGAGAGATACTCGTCGGTGGCCTCTAAAGGGACATGCGGTGCATAGTAGGCAACATATAGAAAAAAGGGGTCACGTCGGTGCCGATCGATAAACGTCACGGCCGCATCACTGGTGACATCCACGCGAAAACGTTTGTCGCGGACGGTACGCGCCGAAGAAAAACTCTTACCGGATAAATCAAACGTCGCGCGATAGCGATCAGCATAACCAAAAAATATGTCCTGAAACCCTCGCCGGTCGGGATAATACTTGACCTTTTCTGCCTTCGGTATTCGCTGTGTATCAAACGTGTCCGTGGCGCCAGGCGCGTACTCTTCGCGATACCAAATAGCCGAATTGCCATCAATTTCTAGGTGCCACTTACCGACCATGCCCGTCTTGTATCCAGCCTCGCTCAATCGCTCCGCCAGCGTGGCCTGGCTGAGCGGAAACGGCGTATAGGCATTATCATCCACACCAAAGCGTTGCTGATAACGCCCTGACATCAGGGCCGCGCGCGACGGCGTGCATTGTGGCGCCGTGACATAGCCATCGAGCATTCGCACACCTTCAGCAGCCATAGCGTCAAGGTGCGGTGTTTTGATGTCATCCACCACACCTTGTGCCCCCAAGTCTGCGTAGCCATGATCATCGGTGAAAATGAAAATAATATTGGGGCGCGAATCCGTCCGGATAACGTCCTCCTGAACCACCTCCTCAGGCTTGTCGTTCGACGACTGGCTGCAAGCAACCAAGACCATGCCAACGGCTAAGCACATACCTGCCATCCGTCCGCAACCCTTTAACTGCCGTATCACCATGTTCCTAGACTCCATTCAATGTCCATCGTGACTATAGAACAATCTCAGAAAATGCTGCGCAGAGATTCAGCCTCATCAACGGCGGCTCGATCCTCCGCGTGTAGGTTTGTATGGCGCTAAACTTGCTTCACTGCCTACGATATTGACATGGATGCCAATAATGCCCCAGACGCTTCACCCGACAGAAGTTACCTTTGAGCACAATGCTTTTGGTGACGAGTTCATTGCCCCCGTTAACGCCGAGACCTTTCGCGAACGCGCGTACGCCGAAACTTGGCAACAGCGTTACGCACCGCTGACATACTCGCCCAACCACACCTACGTCGTCGCCGGCACAGACTCTGGCATGCTCATCAAAGCATTTGCGCGGGCGTTGGCAGAACAACCTCCGGCGTTGGTATTCATTGAGGATGAGCGTGTGATCGACGCGGTCGCCGCCAATTGCGCAGCTGAGCTGGCTGAGTTGCCCCATGCAGAACTCATGACGCTCTCGCAGTTTCGCGAAGCGTGTGAAAACCGCGTCTATGACAACGCACTATTAACCGGCCGCATCAGCGCCTTAAAAGCCGTGTGCGCCGAAGCCGATCATCTCGGCAGCTACCGGGCCATCGACGAACAGATACACTTCGTGTTGCATTCGCGCAGGTGGCTGGTCATGAGCACCTCGGTCAGGTTGCCTTATCTGCAACAGCGTTTACTGAATTTGCCCGAGATGGCCGTCAACGCAAGCCTGTTAAAACGCCGTTTCGCAGGACAAACAGTGGTCGTGATGGCCGCAGGGCCTTCGCTGGATGATCACCTACCCTGGGTAAAAACACACCGCGAGTCGCTGATCGTGATCTCAGTATCCCGAATTTCGCGACGCCTGCAGCAAACCGGCATCACACCGGATATTGTGGTCACGCTCGATCCCCATGACATTTCATTTGAGGTGAGCCGCGAAGGGCTCGACTTCACACCTGCGCCGGTATTGGTGTTTTCGGACCAAGCGGTCAATACGCTGGTGGGTCAGTGGTCAGGGCCCAAAATCTACACAGGCACCCGCGTACCCTGGACAGCAGAAGACGACGAGCACCGCTCCAATGCATCCACGGTGTCAAATTTGGCATTTGATGTTGCGCGACTGGGCGAGCCCGAACGCATCATCCTAATGGGATTGGACTTCTGCCTCGACAAAGCCGGTCACACGCACGCACAAGGCAATATGGAGCGTGACACCTGTGTTTCGCTGCGCACAGATATGGAAGAAGTCACCACGTACGACGG
>DOIU01000162.1 GCA_003511825.1 Gammaproteobacteria bacterium
ACCGGGCGAGTCAATACGGGCGGTGACCCGATTTACGCCCTCTTCATGTACGACATGGATGCGATAAACGATCCCGATGGAGAGCCGATTGAATTGATTGAGGGTGTCGAAAACATGCAAGTGTTGTACGGCTTGCGATCAACTGGGGGTATCGTGAGTTATGTTCAGGCAGATGATCCGCAGTTTATCCCTTCGCGGGTGCACAGCATCCAGGTTGGCTTGCTAATGGCGTCTATTGAAGGCACAAGTGATCAGCGCGACGAACGCACTTACCAGGTGCTGAACACCGAAATTGGGCCTGCGGGCGGGTCGTCAGACGTGACGCATCTGGACGACTTTCGGGTTCGGATGGCGTTCAACACCACCGTTAAAGTACGTAATCGCAGAGCGGACCCCTAAGTTATGTCCTCGACTTTTTGCAATCCATCTTCATACCGTCGGCAACAGGGAGCGATGCTGGCGATTTCGCTGATTATTTTGTTTTTGTTATCCATTCTGGGTTTGGCGGTGATGAAAACGTCCTCCCTCGAAGAAAAGATGGCCGCCAATGCACTGCATGAGGACATTACGTTTCAGGTGACTGAGACTGTGTCAGCCGATGCCATGTCAAATCCCCAAAATATGGCCAGTGCATTTGCGAGTACAACCGACAGTGTTGATGTCGACTTCAGCAAGCCAGAGTCTGGCGGGCATTTTCCAACGACTGAAGCGAGCACGACGGTTTCTTACACCGGAGAAGGCCTCATAAAAGGCTTCTCGCTGGAAATTGATAACCAGCCAGCCACAGGGTTGAAATTTATCTTTGACAGTGTCGCGAGGATACCCGACACAAATACAAGCACGCGTATTATGCAAGGCTATGTCAGGATGGCCCCGAATGCCGCGGACGAATAATTAAGGTGGTTATGATGTTTCAGAATATCAACTTGCGAAAAATCCCGCACTTTATGGCTTCCGTGTTGCTGACCTGCATCAGTGGGCTTAATGCTGTGGTCGCTGACGACACAGAGGTGTTTTTCGGTGCGCAGACAGCGCAGTCGACAGCCTACCCCAATGTGTTGTTTATTCTTGACACCTCAGGCTCCATGTCGGCCAAGGACGGTACAGGTATCACCCGTCTTGATCGTATGAAGACGGCGGTTGAGCAGATTCTTGATTCAGCCACGAACATCAATGTTGGCATGATGCGTTACAACGGTTACAACAGTGGTGGGTCGATCATTTTCCCCGTCACGTATATTGATAAGGAACTCTGCCCGAATGGCGTATGTTCTGGTGCGAGCCCTGACGTTGCCTTGACCGTCAGAGTGGACCGTTCTGAGGATGATGCCAGTGAGGCGACCGACAGTTTGTCCATGACCTTAGACGACAACGTGCTGAGCCTGTTCAATGTGAGCGGGAATGCAGCAACCTTATTGTACCCCACCAAGCATCGGAATGATGATGCCGAGCAACGGATCAGTAATTCCTACCTGATGCTTGATAGCTGGGATTTGGACATGTTCTGGGACGTCAACTGGCAGAAATCAGAAGGGGTCGCAGGAATTCGAATCCCGGATATTGATGTCCCTAACGATGCCACTATTACCAGCGCCAAACTGCTGCTGCAGGGTGATCCCAATGTTGCCAATGGTCTCGTAGGCGCCCGCATCTATGCTGAGGACATTGATGATTCGCCAAGGTTTGAAAATGCCAATGGCAAACGCGTTCTTGACCGGGTAAAAACCACAGACTATGTCGATTGGGATGCTATGCCATTCCCCGTGCACAGCAATGACGGTTATATGGAGTCCCCTGACCTATCAGCCTTAGTACAAGGGCGTTTGCAAGATCCCAACTGGCAAAACGGCAATGCAATGACGTTCCTGTTGGAAAACAATCATGCGATTTCCACCCCAGGCTCATCGAATAATCGCAGAATTATCCCATACGGATACGCCTCAGCGTCTAACGTTCCACGGCTTGAACTCTCTTATAGTACAAGTGCAAGCTCAGAGAAAATCGGGCTGCGTTTTAATGATGTGCGTATTCCGCAAGGTGTCACTATTTCTAATGCGACCCTCGAGTTCACCAGTGAAGACTCGCACAGTGCAAGCACATCGGCCACGATCTATGGCCATGATACCGATAGCGCTCCCGCATTCAGCAATTCCAACGGCAATATCACCGGTCGGACTAAAACCAGTGCCAGTGTTGGCTGGACGCCAGAGTCCTGGACGTCACGCGGTGAAACCTATCAGACCAGCGATATCACCGACATCGTGCAAGAGATCGCTAATCGTTCCGGCTGGTGTGGCGGTAACTCCATGGCATTTATTCTCGAAGGCAGTGGCTTGCGTCAGAGCATTTCGTTCGATCAGTCCCCCAATGAAGCGCCAGCATTAAAAATTGAATACGATGCCACCACTACGCCTTCGGACGGTGGTTGTACGGTGGCTCAAGCACAAGCGTCAATTGCTGTGAGCAGTGATGACGTTGAGGAGCGCAGCAATGGTGATATGAGCTTCAGCAGTTCAGATTTGGAATTGCCGCGTGACGGAAGCACCGAGCAAGTGGTCGGTATGC
>DOIU01000409.1 GCA_003511825.1 Gammaproteobacteria bacterium
GGCGCGCAAGGTGGCGGAAGGGGTGCTGGGCCCTGCATGAAAGACCTGAAAAAACTCCAGGAGCAATTCGCGGCCTATCTGCGCGGTGATGCCGATAGTGCCATCATGGAAGATATCGTCACGGATGATAAAGCGAGCGCAGAGGAACGCCTCGGCTTTTATCACGATGCGTATCGCCTGCGTCTCATTGAAGTCCTCAGCTTAGACTACCCGGGTGTCGCCGGTTTACTCGGTGAGGAAGACTTTGGCCGCCTGGCCTTGGCCTATATTCGCCACTACCCCTCGCGGTACAGATCCATCCGTTGGTTTGGTTTGCATTTGCCGGACTTTCTTGACCGCCCGCGCGGCGAGTTTGAGCGCGATGAAAAGCTAGTGGAAATGGCGCGATTTGAGAAAGCCCAGAACGACGTGTTTGATGCAGAGCCGAGCGAGCCCCTATCCGTAGAGGCACTTGCAGCAGTAGACCCGGCGGCGTGGAGCACCTTGCGCGTGGAGTTTGTGCCCAGTATGCAACGACTGGATCTGAACTGGGACGTGCCACGTGTGTGGTTGGCGCTGCGTGCGCAGGAAGGTGGGGAAGCGGGGGCGCTTAAAACCCCCGACTGGCAGCGTTCACCGTTTCCGGTTGCTTGGCTGGTCTGGCGTAATCAGCTCGATCCACGCTGGCGTGCATTGGATGTCGACGAAGCGTGGGCGATTGATCGTCTGGCAGAGGGCGGGAGCTTTGGCGATGTGTGCGAAGGATTGCGAGAGTGGATTGATGAAGCCAATATTCCCTTGCGTGCGGTCACGATCCTGAAAACACTGTTCGTTGATCATCTTGTCGGCCAACTGACAACGACCTGCCACTAGCGTTGCGCGATGCCAACTCGTTTCTGCGTGCGGGATCGCCTTAAAAAGTTTCCAAAAAATATTGAACTTTTTCTTAACGCCACAGACTCAGTATCGGATGGGCCTCGTGTGCCTACCACACCTCACTCTCAATCAGGAGCCTCAATTTATGAGTACAGCGACAAAAACATCATCACTTGCCCTCGCGGCGGCTGCGGCGGCACTTCTGTCAGGTTGCGCGACGATGGGCGGCGACGACGCTGCAGCGACCCAAACAGCCTCGGCTGAAGGCAAGTGCTTTGATGTGAATTCCTGCAAAGGCACAGGTGCTTGCGCGACAGCGAACAGCGCATGTGCTGGGCAAAACGCCTGTAAGGGTCAAGGCTGGGTCAAGGCCATGAAAAACGATTGCGAGGCCAAAGGGGGCCGCTTCGAAGCCTCTTGAGGGTAGTCGCAAAGCCGGTGGACACTGTCCTCGCCACCGGCTTTCCTTTTCTGTTCATCCCGCTGTCAATCGTCCCCATCCAGTCTCTTATTCACGTATACTGATACCGCCAGATAGCTGAGCGCTATCATTGATTGAGGTAGTGTTGAGACCCGCCATGACAGAAACCGATTCCTCTGAAAAGCCTTCTCTGGGGCTTTTTTCCATCTTTAAAAGCGTCCTCGCCGCAGGCTTTGGTGTGCAAAAGGACGAAAACCGCGTCAATGACTTCAAACACGGGAAAGCCATTCATTTTATCGTTGCAGGCTTGATCGCGACCGTGATGTTTCTCTTAGCGATGTGGGGTCTGGTGCAGTTGGTATTGATGAGCGCGGCCTGAGACACAGCCATGGCGACCCTGGGCATCTTATTGTGCGATCACGTTGATGCAGTTTGGCAGCCGGACTTTGGTGACTACGACACGATGTTCATTCGCCTGTTGTCGCAAGCTGATCCCACTGTGCATTTCCGCGTCTACGCTGTCAACGAAGGCGACTTTCCCGCAGACACGACCACCTGCGATGCCTGGTTAATCACAGGCAGTCGTCTGAGTGCCTATGATGACGTCGCCTGGATACAGCAACTGTCTGACTTTATTCGTCGTTGCAACGAGCAGCAACACAAGCTCGCCGGGATCTGTTTTGGCCACCAATTGATCGCTCAAGCGCTGGGTGGCACGACCGCGCGCGCAGAGCAAGGCTGGGGTGTCGGTTTGCACACGTGGCAGTTGCAACAAACGCCACCGCATGGCCTGGCCGGCGATGACACCTTATCGCTGCTTGCGAGTCACCAAGACCAAGTCCAGATCTTGCCGCCAAACGCCACGCGCGTGGCGTGCAGTGACTTCTGCCCCAATGCCGCCATGCAGATCGGCGAGCACATCCTCAGCTTTCAGGGCCATCCAGAGTTTGTGTGCGACTATGCCAAAGCACTGATGCAATCGCGCACCGATCGCATCCCGGCAGACACGATACAGGCCGGGCTTGCGTCGTTGCACGGGCATGCACAATCGGATCGCGTCGCGCGTTGGTTGGTGGGGTTTTTGGTGGGTGACAGGGTGAGGTCTGCCTGAGTCATTTGCTCGCACTGGTCCGACGTTCATCGAGGCTACCGATGTAATGGACTCTCCACCTTAGCCTCTCGTCGGCCTGCTATACTTCGCTCTATGCGACACTCCCGCCTGTTCCACTACCCACTGATTGCGATCTTGTTGTTTGCTCAGGTCGGGTCTCTTTGGCATGTCGTCGGCGGACATGCGGATCCGCATGCTGGGCATAACCATGGGCGGTATTGGCTGGATTTTTCGCAGCCCGGTGGCTATCACCGACAGGTGTTGCCGAGTGATGAATTGGATTGTTTTTCCTTCCACGCTTTTCTCGGGATGCAAGGGGGCTGTTCGAGCGCGATCCAGGTGGTGTACGTGCCTGTGCGCATGCAGCAAATACCTCCGTCGATTGTCGTCGCGTTTGCGTCATTGCCGGCCTTTGGTGCACCCATCCGCGGCCCACCGCTTCTTTCCTAACACCCTGTTAACTGCGTTTCATCACCGCGCGCTGGCGTGCGCGGGATGCTTGAATGACACATGATTTGGGAGAAATCCTTTGCAACATTTTTCTTTACGCGCTGTCACAGTAGCGCTATTTGCCGCTTGGGGTGTTGCCCAGGCGGATGTTGAACGTGACCTTGATAGCCACGAACATGGCGCAGCTTCATTGAACCTTGTGGTCGATGGCAATCGGGTTTTCGTGGAGTTTTCATCACCTTGGGCCAATGTGGCGGGTTTTGAGCACGCGCCGTCCACTCAGGAACAGCATGCCGTGGTTGATAAAGCGTTGGCGGATCTGGCAGATGCCGATGCGCTGATGGTATTCACTGGGACGCGTTGTGCACGTGTGGATAGCCAAGTCAGCTCTACCATGGGCGAGGGCGGAAGCGAACACGATCATCATGATGAGCACAAGGAACACGAGCA
>DOIU01000065.1 GCA_003511825.1 Gammaproteobacteria bacterium
GCGTCGCTGGTCAGCAATGTCTGTGGGCGCAGCGCCTTGCTCGTGTAACAGCAGCGTTTCGTTGACGGTATCACTCAGGCTGTTATCCAGACTCTCGGGCAAGGCATGCTCCGCAATCACCGCCAGAAATGCCATGCCGTAGCGTTGCATTTTCTTTTCACCCACGCCGGAGATATAGCGAATCTCCTCTTCCGATGTGGGCCGATTGCGCGCCATCTCTGCCAAGGTGGTATCGTGGAAAATCACATAGGGCGGCACGCCCTGGTCCCGCGCCAAGGTCAGGCGTACATCCCGTAAGGCATCAAACAAGGGGCGATCAACAGCGCGCACGTCTTTGGAGGTTTCAGACTTGCGTTTTTCCGCTGCGGCTTCCTTGGCGGCTTGCTTGCGAAGTAAGAGCTTTTCTTCATCGCGTAATACCGGCCGGCACTTTTCGGTCAGATGCAGAGCGCCATAGCCCTCTTCATCCACGCGCAAGAATCCCATGGCGATCAGCTGCCGAAACAGCGTCCGCCACTCGGCGTGGCCCAGCTCTTTACCCACGCCATAAACCGCCAATTGGTCGTGCGCGTTACGGCTGATGCGCTCGTCGGCCTTGCCCGACAGCACATCGATAATGTACGTGACGCCAAAGCGCTGGCCGGTGCGGTAGACCGCAGACAGGGCCTGGCGCGCAGCGAGTGTGGCATCCCAGGTTTCGGGCGGGCGACGGCAGTTGTCGCAATTGCCGCAGGGGCTGTCGAGGGTTTCATCAAAGTACGCCAACAGCAATTGCCGGCGGCATTGACTCGCCTCACACAAGCCAAGCATGGCTTCAAGCTTGCGATGCTGGACCCGCTTATAGGTTTCGTCGGCGTTGGACTCTTCCATCATCTGCCGCAGGGTGATGACGTCCTGCAGCCCATAGGCCATCCAGGCACTGGCCGGTTTGCCGTCACGACCGGCACGGCCGGTCTCCTGGTAATAGGCTTCGATGCTCTTGGGCAGGCTCAAGTGCGCGACAAAGCGCACGTCTGGCTTGTCAATCCCCATCCCGAAGGCAATCGTCGCCACCATGACCACGCCCTCTTCACGCAGGAATCGGGCTTGATTGTGTGCACGCTCCTCGTCACTTAAGCCGGCGTGATACGGCAAAGCGACCCGCCCCTTGGTGCTCAGCCAGTCGGCCATGGTGTCCACCCGCTTACGCGACAAGCAGTACACAATGCCGGCATCCTCGGGGTAATTGGCCTGGATAAAGCGCCACAAGCGGTCGCGCGCGGACTGGCCCTCACTGAGCTGGTAGTGAATATTCGGCCGATCAAAGCTGCTGATGAAGTGCGCGGCGTCGTGCAGCTGCAGTTGGTTGATGATCTCCTGGCGCGTGCGGCGGTCAGCGGTGGCGGTCAGCGCGACCCGAGGCACACCGGCAAAGCGCTCGTACAAGACCGAGAGCTGCTGATACTCCGGCCGAAAATCATGCCCCCATTGCGAGACACAGTGTGCCTCATCAATCGCAAACAGTGACAAGCGAACGCGTCCGAGCAGATCGAGCGTGCGCGGCTGCAACAGCCGCTCGGGCGAGATGTACAGCAGGTCGATATCACCGCGCTGCAGGGCCGCTTCCGTCTCGGCCTGTTCGTTCATGGACAAGGTTGAGTTAATGAACGTGGCTTGCACGCCTTGCTGGCGCAGCGCGCTGACTTGGTCTTGCATCAAGGCGATCAGCGGCGAGACAACAATGCCGACGCCGTCGCGGATCATCGCCGGGATCTGGTAGCACAGCGATTTGCCGCCGCCCGTGGGCATGAGTACGAGCGCGTCGCCACCTTCCAGCAAGGTGTGGATAATGCGGTCCTGCGGCTCGCGAAACGCGGTATAGCCGTAGACTTCTTTCAGGATATCAAGCGCCTGGTGCAGGGCGTGTGTCTCAGTCATCGTGGTTTACTCCATTAAACCCGGTAACCGTGCAAATCTGGCCGATCATGGCGGGGACAATGCCTTCGAGGTCAGCGAGGGATTATACGGTGGAGACCCACAAGCGTCGAGGCACACCGCATGACGCTCAATATCAGGGAACTCATGCCCGCGCAGCCTGTCTGTGAATGACAGTACCCTGACGCCTGGAGCCCGCTGATGACCCCCAAACTGCTTGCCTTGTGTATTGCCCTGCCCCTGCTTGTGAGCGCTTGCTCAGACTCCGACGACGACTCACCCAGCGCACCCGAGCAAAATCCAGACGTCACATCTGAACAAGATCAAGAGCAGGAACAGGAGCAAGACCCGCCGCCGGTGGTCGATACTGAGGCGCGCTATCGAGTCACGTTCAGCGACAGTTGGACCGCGAACCAGTTTGCAACCAACTATCCCGGCAATGCACATTTCTCCGGGCTGATTGGTGCCACGCACAACGAGCAAGTGATATTTTGGGAGCCCGGGCAACCCGCGACCCCCGGAGTGAAAGAGGTCGCCGAAACCGGCGGCAAAGGCGACTTTGAGGAAGAAATCACGCTACAGATTGACGCCGGCACCACACAGGCGGTCGTCAGCGGAGGCGGTATCGGCAATACCCCCGGTTCCGCGTCAGTGGAGTTTGACGTCAACACCACCTACCCCATGATCACGCTGATTTCCATGATCGCGCCGAGCCCCGATTGGTTTGTCGGCGTTGGCAATCTGGATATGCGCG
>DOIU01000067.1 GCA_003511825.1 Gammaproteobacteria bacterium
AAGACCAGGGCGTGGGGATCGCGCTCGACCCAACGCAACGCTTCGAGCTCAAGGAAGTCCCGAAAAAGCCCATCGTTCACTTCTTGAATTACATCCTGCCGTTTAAGCGCTTTTTTGCCGAAGCCATGGTCGCGGCACTGACCATCAACCTGCTCGGCCTCGCAAGCCCCTTATTTATTCAAACCATCGTCGATACGGTAGTGGTGCACCACGATGTCAGCCTGCTCAATATGATGCTGGCGGGTATGGTACTGGTCACAGTGTTCTCAACGCTCTCCGGTATTGCTCAGAATTTGCTGCTGGCGCACACCACAGCGCGTATCGACATGCGCATCATGTCGGAGTTTTACCGCCATATCCTCAGTCTGCCGATGAATTTCTTCATGACCCGTAACAAGGGGGAAATTCTGGCGCGCTTTGGCGAAAACCAAAAAATCCGAGCGATTATCTCAGGCAGTACCATCACGGTGCTGCTCAATACGCTGATGATCGTGATCTACTTCTTGATGATGTTTGGCTACAGCGTCAGCCTGACCTTGGCCTTTATGGTCTTCATCCCGATGTATCTCGGCATCATCATGTACTTTACGCCACGCATTAAGAAGATTTCTCAGGAGATCTTTGAAACCAACTCGCAGTCCCAGGCGCGCCTGATCGAATCCCTTAACGGCATTGAAACGCTGAAGGCCACGGCCAACGAGTACATGGCCCGAGCCAACTGGGAAAACTCGTTTGTCGAAAACGTCAATCGCGGGTTTCATTCGGCTAAGCTGAACCTGATGTCCACCAGCCTGAACAAATTGGTCAGTCTCTCCTCGCAAGTGGTCATCTTATGGTTGGGCGCCAATCAGGTCATGGCCGGGACGCTGACCATCGGTGAATTGATGGGCTTTAACATGCTGACCGGCATGGTCATCGGGCCCGTGTTGCAGATGGTCGGCTTGTGGAACAACCTGCTTGAAGTGCGGATCTCGGTCGATCGCGTGGGCGAAATTCTCTCGGTTGCACCGGAACAGGAACCCATTTCAACCCCAGAGCGCATCCCCGCCGGCATCGCCGACTGCAAGGGGCATATCGAGTTTCGCCATGTGAACTTCAGCTACGTCGTCAATGAGCAAGAAAACTTCGTCATGCGCGACTTTTCACTGACGATAGAACCTGGGCAGCGGGTCGCGTTTGTCGGTGCCAGTGGCTGCGGTAAAAGCACCATCGCGAAAATGGTGCTGGGCTTTAACCTGCCCGCCAATGGCGAGTGTCTGATTGATGGCAAGGAAATCCGCGATGTCGATCTCACCTCCCTACGACGCAACATTGGCGTGGTACTGCAAGACAGCTTCATCATGGCCGGCACTGTCGCTGAGAACATCGCACTGGGCGACCCTGAGCCTGATCTGGCTGCGGTCACCGAGGCAGCCAAGCTGGCCGGTGCGCACGAGTTCATCATCAACTACCCGGTCGGCTACCAAACGCTAATCGGTGAAAAAGGCATGGGGATCTCAGGCGGCCAGCGCCAGCGGATCTGTATTGCCCGCGCGCTCTACCGCAAACCCAAGATTCTGATCTTTGACGAAGCCACGAGTGCGCTGGATAACGAGTCTGAGAAGCGAATTCAGGAAAACATGCAAACCATTCTGCGCGGCCGCACCTCCATCACCATTGCCCACCGGCTCAGTACCATCGTGGACTCTGACCTGATTTGCTATATCGCCGACGGCAAGGCCGCCGAAAAAGGCACGCATGAACAATTGATCGACCCTGCCTACTTGGCCGAAAAAGGCTACGCGGGGCTGTATTACAAACTCGCACAGCCGCAATTCAACTTGCCCCCGCTCGAACCAGGTGACGCAGACTGAGCCCATGCGCTTGCGCGGGCGACAACCAGCCGTCGTCCGCGTATCATCAACACCCATTCTCTGAATCAGACCCCACGCAGCAGCGCTGCCGGAAAGCAGGATCATTGATGTATTTTTCTTGACACTTCCTGACGCGAAACGCGAGCCCGCTCACAGAAGTGCGACGACTTGCTTACCTATCGCCATTCTTGCCGATTGACCTGAAACGTGACGTAATTTATTTATCAAGCGGTTTTGGTTAAGATTACGGTCTGTAATTTTATACTCGTCATTTGATTTCCGGTATGTTAATGCACAGCAAAAGAAGGATAAAAGTTGTATTGGTTGAGGATAACCACAAACTGGCCGGCCTGATTAGCAAGTTTCTCGTTCCCGACGGGATGGACATCCATCACGTTGACAACGGCGCCAATGCGGTACACGAAATTTTTGTGAACAATCCCGACGTCGTCGTTTTGGACTGGATGCTCCCCAACAAAGACGGGCTGACCATCTGCTCCGAAATTCGCCCCAAGTTCGCCGGCAAAATTCTCATGCTGACGGCACGTGACGACGGCGCCGATGAACTGTCTGGCCTCACCCATGGCGCCGATGACTACGTCCGTAAACCCGTTGACCCGCGCGTCTTGGCCGCCCGCATCCGCTTACTTGTGTTTGGCAACGAACGCGTCAAAACGCAACCCAAACAACTGATCTTCGGGCGACTGACCATCGACCATGAGAGCCAGACCGTGACCGTGTGCGGCGACCGGGTTGATATCACCAACGCAGAATTCAATTTGCTGTGGCTGCTGGCGATTAACAAGAACGAGGTCTTGTCGCGCGAAGAGTTGTTGATGGATATGCGCGGCATCGACTACGACGGCACTGACCGAACCATTGATAACCGCATCGTCAAATTGCGCAAAAAACTCGGTGATAAAGACAAAACCGCGCCGGGCATCCAGTCCGTCCGCAGCGTTGGCTATCGCTTTCTGGCCGATAACTGGTAGATATTCCATTAGGTACTCGGGCGAGCTGCATGGCCCGCGCGGCATTTGCGCGTCACTCGCAGCTCGCACGCTCCGCACGTGACACACAAATCACTCGCCTTCCACTACGCCAGCCTGTTTTGGCTGATGGGTTTCATCCTGGCCTATTGGCCACGATGGCTGCAAACGCGTGGCTTTGATGGCGCCGAAATCGGTCTAATCCTCGCTGCTGCCATCTGGGCCAAGCTGCCGCTCAATGTGTTGCTGACCACCCTCAGCGAACAAGGCACCGGAAGAAAGCCACTGATCAAACACTTGGCCTTATTCGCAACCCTGTGCATGCCGCTCTTTCTCCTGAGTCACGCGTTCTCGGTGTATATCGTGTTGTGGGCCGTGTGCGGCGCTGCCATCACCGCGATGATTCCGCTGACTGACAGCCTCGCGGTGACGCTGCAACGTTCAGAGTCACTGAACTATGGGCGCTTGCGTCTGTGGGGTTCATTGAGTTTTATCGCCGCCACCATCGCGGGCGGCTGGGTATTGGGCGAGATTGGCGTCGAACACACGCTGGCGCTGATGATGATCGGCGCTGTCGGACTGATGATGACCGGTCGCTCCTTGCCAGACTTGCAGCCATCGCCAGCGCGCAGGGGCAGATCGCAATCACGGCTATTACTTCAGCAGCCGCAGT
>DOIU01000450.1:0-3705 GCA_003511825.1 Gammaproteobacteria bacterium
ACGCCAACACCACGATCAACATCAGCTAAGCTGATCGCATCGATAGGCCAAGGCCGCCCTGTCACAGGGGCGGCCTGAGGCATTGGCGTCATTCATCTCTCGGCGGTTTATTCCAGCGTTATCACACCAGCAAAATGCTACCCAGTCCTCAACTCTTTCGTGACCTGGTCGATATACAGACTGCTTGAATGGATAGGGTAGACAGCACCCTGCGGTATAGGTCCATACGTCAAGCAGTATGCTCGGCTGGCAGGGACAGAACAGCTTTTCGGATTCCACGGAATGGAGGGATCATGACCGAAAGGCCGATTCGATGGACACCAGCACACAGCCTTGCTGTAACTCTTCCGCGCACAATTTGTGCGTGCGCTTTTCTCACCTACCCGCGTCTCTGATATTACTGCTTGTAGTAACATGGCCATCATTGGCAGGCGCTGCTTCGCTGAGCTTAGGGTATTTTGGCCGGGGGGTGGTCTCCGGTACCGAACCGTTTAACGTGACGGGCACGTGCTTCGCCCCGGGTGATGACTGCGGCGATGAAGACGCACGGGTGCGTTCATTAGATTTGATCCAGTACGCATGGTCCATCACCGCCAATGATACTGGCAGCGGGCCCGACGCGTTACACGCCGTGGTTCTGGAGCAAACTCTGTTCCCGGGGCCGGGTGCAGACATCGAGTTTAACCGCATTCCCACGATTTGTCTGGCACCGCCACAAGGCAAGGGTGGCGATAATCCACCATCCGTCATCACCGCAAACGATGATGGTTCAATAACCCTACTGTGTAACCTCGGTAGGGTCACCGACGGCGAGCAGGTCTCGTTCAGCGTGCCGGTACGCCCGTTGTCCACGTCGATGAATGGCAGTACGTTTACTACCGAGCAAAAAGTGTATGGCGTTAACCAGGCGGGTGACCGGGTGGTTGATGATGTCGTGTTCACCGATGACACGGTCTATGAAATATCCGCCGCGCCCGCGTTTGATTTGTTGGGAAATGAGCGGCCGATTTATCGGAGCTACGTTGGGCAAAATGACTTGGGCGAAGGCGCGGGTCGCGAACCGGGCTATGTGCTTTACTGGACGGCCGATGTCGCTGCAGACCGTGATCGTTTGGGCAAAGGTATCGAGACGCTCGCGGATGGGTTTAGCTTTTCACCAGGCTTGCGTTTTACTAAGCGCGATGGTGTCACGCCCTATGATGTGCCCTATAAAATCATCGAGTGTGCACCCAACTCCAGCGCTTGGGGAAATTCTGTCTTTGGCGCTGAGAATCTACGCAGTGGGTACCCGCTGGAAACGAAAGTGGTTGACTCAGGCACGTGCGACATCACTGGCGACCATCGCTCTGGTTACACCCTGACGGTCACAGGCGCGGACACGGCAGGGACGCGCTTCCCCACAGAGCGGGTGAACGGTGGCTCGCTCGCGGCAGGTCCGTATTTTGTGGCGTCGTATCGGTTGCGGGTATGGGTGCCCTTGTCGGCGATCGATGCCGAGGACGATGTGTTGGGCAACACCAATGGTCGCATCACGATTTCCAGCTGCCTCTCAGACTTTGATCCGCTCAGTCAGTCAGGCGTATCCAATTACGGTGACGCGCACGAGCCAGGATACAACGGCGAAGCGATGCCGAACGGCGACCGCAGCAACAACTGCACCGGTCCTTATTCGTTAATTATTTCGACCAATGGCTACACCAATACACGTATTGTTTCCAGCGTCAAGGATAACGGTGACCTCAAGTACTCACCTCTGGTGCAAGCCTTCAATACGGGTGATGCCATGGTTGAGCCCGATCAAGCCTTTGCGTCGTACAACTACGTGAGTAACAACGGCAGTGAGCCGTTTGAAAACTTTTCTACCTGCACGGTGTTTGACAAGAGTATCCTGCGCTTAGTCGACCGCTCCCGAGTGGGTGCTACTGCGGGAACCTATGCATTTGTAGCAGAACGTGCATCCGGTGGATTTGATGCTTCAGAATGGAGAGTTGAATACGCGGCGATCGCAGTGTCTGGTGATGACCCCTTGGATGGTAATGGTGATGGGCAGGCGGATTTTAATGCCGAGCATGGGCGTTACGAGGGGGACTGGTCAGAACATCGTGCGTTGCGTTGTGATGATCCGGTGGCAACTTGGGTTTCTGATCCCGAAACCATTGGTGTGGATAACGTCAACGCGGTAAGGGTTGTGGCGATAGATCCGGCACAGACGTCATTGGATTCCGGTCAATCCGTTCGCAAGATTGTCCCCCTAGAAGTGCGCGATGCCTTTTTGGGCGGGCCTTATGCCGGTGAACAGATTCCTGTAGGCACTGTGGGTGCGATGTTCAGTCGCTATCGGGCAGACGGCTACCATTCAAATTGGCGAAATGTCAACTACAAGCCATCACCCGAAAACACCTCTTCGGATGGCGACCGGATAACCGTAACACGCATGCGCGTGGATCTTGCAAAATCCACCCTTGTTCCGGCAGCGTCTTCGGGAGTAACAGGCAGCCTATTGGCGGGTGAAAACGCCATCTGGCAGCTGGCGCCCGTGGCGACCTCACAAGTGGGTGATGGCAACACCGCCATCAATCTGTCCGTGGTGGATACCTTGCCAGCGCGGCTGCGGTATAACGACAGCTGCACCACGCAGCAAGACGGCGGCGTTAAGCCAGACCGCATCGAATACAATACACCAAACGTGGGCCAAACACGCTTGACGTGGCAGCTGGGCGATGTGAGCTCGCTCGACGCGCCCGAGCCGATCGTGTATTGCACCTATACCGACCCCCTCGCACCGGGAGATACGGTGGTGAGTAACCAAGCTTACGTGGTTGCTGACAATACACTGCCGTCACAAACGGTGGAGCAGCGCCTAATCCTCGGGCAAATCGGTAATGTTCAGGCAAAGGCCTCTGCAAGTACGCCCTTTGCCGATCCGGGTGCTGAACAGCAGTATCAACTTAGCTGGTATAACTTTTCGCCCTCGGTGCGTGTCGATCCACCCGTAATGATCAATGTCTTGCCGTATAACGGTGACGCCAGTGGCGCTGCGTCGCGCGCGCCAGGCTCAGCCTTTGCCGGTACGATTGGGTTAACCGGGGAGCCCCGTCTGACGTTCTCTGACGGGTCGACGCCGGGTGACGATGAGGGCGGTATTGGTCAGTTGTATTATTCCGCAGACAACCCGGACACCATAAATCACAACCCCGACGAAAACACCAGCAACTGGTGCCGTTTCGACGGCGTGGGTTTTGTTGATCCAAGTCTCGGGCGCGCATGCCCCAGTGATTGGCGCAGTGTCGCCGCGATTAAGCACGTTGGTGAATACACCATGGAGATTGATGGCCACCCGCGCCAAGGCTTGGTCTTGTCTTATGGTTTGCGTCCGGAAGGCAGTCATGCAGGCGATCGCTACACCAACACGTTTGGTATGGATTCCACCTCCTTGCCGGGCAATCAATATGTGCGGGCCCAGTCAGATACGGTTACCATCGCGTCCTATTCGATCGGTGACTTCGTCTTCGTCGACCACAATTTGAATGGCAAGTACGACCCTGCATCAGACCGTCCCGCACCGGATGGCATCACGGTGAACTTGTACCGTGACGGTGAGGCTGACCCGTTGCGAAGCGCGCAGACACGAGACGGCGTGTTTCTGTTTGACAGTCTCGGTCAGGGCGATTACGTCCTCCGTATTCCCGCCAGCATGTTTGCCGA
>DOIU01000450.1:3994-4173 GCA_003511825.1 Gammaproteobacteria bacterium
CATGGCGATTACGTCCTCCGTATCCCTGCCAGCGTGTTTGCCGCGGATGGTTTGCTGCCGGGCTGGCAGGCGGCTCCGTCGGCGATGGCGCCGAATGACGACAATAACCACACGATTGATCACTCCGGCCTGAATGATGGCGATGTCGCCCTGGGCGGCATCGTCACTGATGTGATTAC
>DOIU01000120.1 GCA_003511825.1 Gammaproteobacteria bacterium
TGGACGAGCAGCAGCGCGGTAAGCTTGATCGCGACAATGTGTGTGCCGGGTTTCATCGACATGTACTCAGCACTCAAGGTATCGAGTAACGCGCACAACCACGCTTGCGCTTGCAACTGCTCTGCGCGAATCACACTGGTATCCGGGAACAGTCTCGACAATGGAATGGCTAGCGCCTCGTCAAACTGGCAATGCCCGCAAAGCAACAGGGTATCGTGATGTGGACTGCCTGCCGACGCATCCTCACTCGTCAAGGTATGGGCGCAACCCGGCGCCAGGAATACGAAATCACCCGGCCCAAGGTACTGGCGTATTCCATCAGCGACCAGCCAGCAACCGCCACGCCGCACTTGGTGAAAGCTTGCCCCACCCTCACCTGGAAATGCTTTGTGCCACGGCGGTTCAAGTGCATCACAGAAGTAAACCGTCCCCGTTGCACGCAGAGAACGCAGCACATCGCTCAATACATCAGAAGCCACAAAAATCTCCTAATATGCACAAGAATTAGACTATCGGTATATCTATTTTAGATTAACTGGCTTTGTTCGGATACATTTTTGACTCTACTATTTACTCCACACAAACAGACATCAGAGCGATACCGAGATGAATACGATTGAAATCTACACCAAGAGTTACTGCCCCTTTTGCCAACGGGCCAAGGCCTTGTTGGACGCGAAAGGTTTGGCTTATGAGGAATACGAAGTCTCCACTGACATTGACAAGCTGCAGGAGATGGAACGGCGCAGTCGCCGAAAAACCGTGCCTCAGATATTCATCAATGGTCACCACGTCGGTGGCAGCGATGACTTATTTGCCGCCCAACGCAGCGGATTACTGACGGCATTACTGGAGGGTTCGCACAAGCAGACGGCATAGCATCTGTCCAAGCGATACAGCGTTTACAAGCAATACTTTTCATTTAAACACAGGAATAAGACAATGAGCGTAACAGCGCACGATATCAACAACCAGACAGCCACCTACCCTGAGCAAACCGCCGGCGAACGCATATCATCACTCGGTGATCACGCCATACTCGGCGCCACCGTATTGGTCTTACTCTGGATAGGCGCAATGAAATTCACCGCATATGAAGCCGGAGCTATTGAGGGCTTGGTCGCGTCGAGCCCGCTCGTCTCCTGGCTCTACGCCGTATTCAGCCTACAAGGTGCGTCAAACCTCATCGGTAGTATCGAGATAGCCACCGCGCTGACCCTGCTGGCGGGCGTGCGTTACAAGCAGGCAGCCATTGTCGGCGCCCTGGCCGCTGTGGCGACCTTTACCATCACCTTGAGCTTCCTGTTCACCGCGCCGGGTTGGGAAGCCAGTTTAGGCGGGTTTCCGGCACTGTCAGTGGTGCCTGGGCAGTTCTTACTCAAAGATGTTGTATTACTGAGCGTGGCGATCCATCTTCTGGGCAAGGCGTTAAAACGCTAGTCAGGCTCAATCCGCACCCAGCAATGATCGAACCCCGGACCGGGGTTCGATCAATACAGCTAGGCGTAGACCCCCTCATTCCTATCCGACTCACCTGGACAACTTTCCCGTCATTCCGGCGCGTTTGACAACGCCCCTCACGACTCGTTTCCGGTGATCTGCTCCCGCCATATCAGCGCAAATACAAGGGTAAAACGAACACGTCAACGATATTATTCACTCAGAACAATGCACTAGTGCTGTACGCCTTGGACGCCGCAGTTGCCCTCAAGGATAGCCGTAAAGGCGCGCAACCGGTGAATCAAGGTGTCGGCTTCAATCAGCATCTGCTTGTCGGTAACACTCAGCGGTAAGGCACCCACCAAATTATTGATCAGTTCCTCGTCCGATAATTTGTCCAGAGTTTTCCACTCCGCCTGCATATCAATATGCTTGAGATACGCTTTCAAGGCGCTATTGAAGTGAGTTTTATCCCGCTCAAGGGGTTCTTCGCCACTGTCAAAATCGACTGCAAACTCGGACCAGTCAGGCTTGACCAGGCGATAGCCGCGAGTCGTGCTGAGCTCTTCGTCGATGCGAAACCGGCAGACACCGATCAAGACAATCTCCAGCCGGCCGTCCTGCGTTTCATGGTAACGAATAATGCGCCCGGCACAGCCAACCTGAAACAGCTCTGGCTTGGCGCTGTCATCGCGCGGCTGGATCATACCGACTAAACGATGACTCTCCATCGCGTCCTGGATCATATGCAAATATCGCGGCTCAAAGATATTCAACGGTAAAAAACCACCCGGCAGCACAACAACGTTGGTCAAAGGAAACACAGGCAAGGTATCGGGTAGTTGATCAAAACGTTGGGTAAACGGAGAGCGGTTTTTCATGACCAATATCCTCAATCTTTTTGCGGAGCATCAAGCGACAAGCTGTCGCCTCTCACAGTCACCAGCAAGCATTACCTGCTTCTCTAAAGGATACCTCCATGTTGCTTTCAGCATGTCAGAAAACTTGCTTAAAGCCAAATCGGGTTGCCGTGTCAATATTGAGCGGCGCTTGAGGACATTGCCGAGGAGTTAGTCGTGTCTGATGGGTGTTTGTCTAGGCAATACTGAATACCGCGCTGCCCCCAGGTTTTTGGAGCAACTACACTGCTAGGGAAACTCTGGTTTA
>DOIU01000431.1 GCA_003511825.1 Gammaproteobacteria bacterium
GCACGCAGCAGTAAGTATGGCGCCTACAGTCATGCGCATACGGACCTCCTCCGGATCATTGTCGAAATCGATTGGAATTATCGCTTCCGCTTATTATGTATTAATTGTCTTGACTCATCCAAGTGCTGGATGTGTCTGCAAAAGCATACGCCAAGAATGCCTAACTTCCTAGTAGAACGGCAGGAGGGGAGCGGTTATCCCATTCAGGATATCGCGTCGGGGATAGGGCTGTGATCAGCGTCGGCGTTGCTCTTTTCCGGCTTTATCGGGATTCAGCTCTCTCAACCTCGCTTGGATGCGCAATTGTGCTTGCGATCCGGGTTCGGCGGTTTTCAGCGCCAGACGCAATTGGCGGACGGCTTCCCGATTACTGCCTTGCTGGGCGTAAAAGGTCGCCAAATACTCATGGCTTGCTGTGGGGTCATTCAGGCGTGTATGGACGTCGGCCAGTTGGCGGTAAACGTCGGGATTGCTGCGCGTATTTCGGCGTTCATAGCGAACAAGGTAGTCATAGGCGCGGTGTGCTTCGTTTGAGCTGACGAGCAGGGTGGCGAGGGTTTTGACCGGGCTATAGCGCGTCGGGTAAAGGGCGATCAGTTCGTCAAATGCCTTGATGGATGCCGCCTTGTCGCCGGTAAGGTATTGCAGCTCTGCGTTCAGCATTCGCAGCAAGAAATTATCTGCGTGGGTGTCGATCAGCGGTGACAAAGTTGTCATTGCGTCCGCGTAAGCCTGGTTCCGAGTCTGGAGTAAAGCGCGACCATAGCGTGCTTGGGTTGTGTTTTTATACGCTTTCGCTTCCAACTGTCGGCGCAGGAGGTTTTGGTCTTGGGCAGTGATAACGGCGAGTCGCGTTTTGAAAAGTCGAAAATCGAGACTGTCTTTCTCGCCGCCTTTGCGCAGGCTGGCTGCACGTGCCTTGGCTTCGGCGATGCGGTTGTCGCCCAGCGGATGGGTGCGTAGGTATTCGATGTTCAGACCCGAACTGTTCAATCCACTGTGTCGTGTGAGGATGTTAAAGGACTCGACCATACCTTCGGCCGAGAAACCGGCCCGTGCGAGGATATCAATGCCGATGCGATCGGCTTCGTATTCGTTAGCGCGTGTATAGTTGATGCTGTTTTGTTGGCTAACTGCAAGTCCGGTGGCGAGCGCGGCCTGACCTGCCTGGGGGGACTGTTGCCCGATTAAAATGGCGGCTAGGATGGCGGCAGCAGTCGTCAGACCGCTCTTGCCTTGTGCGGAGTAGGCTCGCGCGTGGTGTCTCTGGGTAACGTGGGCGATTTCATGAGCCATGACTGCAGCGAGTTGGCTTTCATTTTGGAAGTTACTGATCAGCCCGGTATTCACGGCGATGTACCCGCCCGGCACTGCGAATGCGTTGATATTGCTGTCTTCTACGATAAAAAACGTGAACGGATAGGCAATGCCGCTCATGCCAGCCAATAAGCGTTCTCCCAGTCCTTGGAGATACTCAATTGCCTGCTCATCCTCCAACAAGGGCAGCCTGACGCGCGCCTGTTGCATGAACTGACGACCAATACGACGCTCTTCTTGGGGCGACAGCGTTTGGTCGACGGGTTCGCCCATGCGTGGCAAATTATCTGCCGGTGCATCCAGTGTTAGCAGTAACAGCGCGCAAACAAAAAAACTCGCGCGGACAGCACCCGCAAGCTGGATGCGGTAAAAAAAAGAAAAGGCGTTCATGGCGAGTGCAGTATGCAACAAACGTGCGACCAGATCAGCCAACCTTGCGTAAATTTACGAATAATGCTGCGTTGCAGTCATTGTCTGCAGGGCCTGTTGTGTTGAGGGATTCTGGCATCAATGAGGGCTTGCATCGCCGCTTTCAGCGACGGGTTGTCAGGTTCAAGTTGTTTTTTGTTAAAGTAAATTATAATACTAATATTCTTCTCGCGACTCGCGCACAGCCGTTTTTTGCGGTGCATTAACGGGCCGGGCCGGCTTGCGACAGCCCACGCCAGTGATTGAAGCGACCCAGTATTTTTAGCCACATAACACAGCGGATAAACTATTGACCATGGCTGATTTTGACCAAGAACTCGATGCCTCGGGACTCAACTGCCCCTTGCCCATCCTGCGTGCCAAGAAATCCCTCGCGCAACTCGGTTCCGGCCAGTTGCTAAAAGTCATCGCGACCGACCCCGGTTCCGTTAAAGACTTTGAAGCATTTGCCAAACAAACTGGCCACGTGCTTGAAAGCTCCAGCGAAGAGGGCGGAAAATACAACTTTCTCATCCGTAAATCCTAAGCTACTCGGTTGTTGGAGTACTGGGCATCGGCTATTGGCATAATGCATGGTCGGTGTTTGCGTCTTTATAGACTGTATACATGATCCGGGGGAATCAGACATGTCTGACGAAAAAAGACTTGCCATCATTGCCACCAAAGGGACTCTGGACTGGGCTTATCCGCCGTTCATCCTAGCGTCCACAGCCGCTGCCTTGGGCTACGAAACAGAGATTTTCTTTACGTTTTACGGTTTACAATTGCTTAAAAAAGACCTCGACTTGAAAGTCAGCCCCTTGGGAAATCCGGGTATGCCTATGCCGATGGGGATGGATAAGTGGTTTCCCGTGTTGGGTACGGCGATTCCCGGTATGCAAGGCGTGATGACGGGCATGATGAAGCAAAAACTGAAGTCTAAGGGCGTCGCCAGCATTGAAGAGCTGCGGGAACTCTGTCAGGAGGCAGAGGTTAAATTCGTGGCTTGCCAGATGACGGTGGATTTGTTCGATATGAACCACGGCGATTTCATCGACGATATAGAGCTCGGAGGTGCCGCCACGTTCTTTGAATTTGCCGGTGAGTCTGACATTACGCTGTACGTGTAGTCGCAGCGACTGACGGTTCTTTACTAAAAACCCGTTCGGGCCAATCCCGGACGGGTTTTTTTAATGGCCGTATCCCCCCCCGCCAGTCTTGACCCTCATGCTGCAGTGGAGTGATTCACCTAGCGGGATTGCAAAACAAACGCGGCTCAAGCAGAATTAGCGATTAACTTTGCGTCCGGTGGGCGGGAAAGGTGCCTGTCGGGTGCGCCTTGGTCGGTAACTTAGCCATTGAGTTTGCGAGGTTTGGCCGGTCAACTGACGGTGCGGAATACGCGCACTGATGCAAACGGGATTAATACCCAGATACCAA
>DOIU01000401.1 GCA_003511825.1 Gammaproteobacteria bacterium
AATGTGCCGGCTTTTTTTTCGTCGTGACCGTGTAATATAATCCGGCTAATGATCGACTTGAATTGCCATATTTTGCCGGGTATTGATGATGGCCCAAAAAGTATCGAGCGGTCACTTGAGATGCTGCAGGTGGCGGTGCGTAATGGTATTACACACGCGGTGTTGACACCTCACATTCATCCTGGCCGTTACGACAATCAGCGCTCGACGATTCAGGCGGGCTTTGATGTACTCGCCGCGCGCGTCCGACAAGAACACATTGCCATCAAACTCGGCATGGGAGCAGAGGTTCGCATTGATACCTTAATCCCCGATATGATCCAGCGCGACGAAATCCCGTTTCTCGGTCGATTGGGGGGTAAAAAAACCCTATTGGTTGAAATGCCCCATAGCCATATACCCACCGGTACGGAACCTTTCTTAGCATGGTTGTTCGATCATAATATCCAACCCTTGATCGCGCACCCTGAGCGTAACCAAGAGATCATGCGTCACTTTGATCGCCTAACGCCGCTCTTTGAGATGGGGTGTTTGTTCCAGGTCACGGCAAGTTCAGTCACCGGGGCTTTTGGCGCTGAGGTGTATCGCGTGGCTGAAAAGCTGCTCAAACTGGGCAAGGTGTATATCCTTGCCTCTGACGCGCACAATACACGTCATCACCCTCCCGAAATGCATCTCGGCATGGAAGCGGCCGCTGATATTATCGGGCGGAAGCAGGCCATCGAGCTCGTGCTCGACAACCCCATGCGAATAGCCGGTTGTCAGTTCAGCCAATCGAGCGTTGACTACGTTCTCTGATATGCCCGAAATACAAGTCTCGTTCCTACGCTTTTTGATTGACGCAACGCTACTAGGCAGCCAGTGACGGTATTACGTTAGTTTACTTTTCCCATTGCCGTGCCGGATTTAGAATCGGGTGGGCAAGTGGCGCTAAGGCGCGTGTTCGGCGATGTTCGATTTGAGAGGAAACTGTCATGGCAAAGCGACGAATTACCGATGTAGAAGGGATTGGCAAAAAGTGGGCGCAAGCATTGTCTACCGCCAGTATTACGAATACCGACCAATTGCTTGAGTCTGGCGCCACGCGCGCAGGAAGGGGCAAACTCGCCAAGGAGACCGGGCTCTCTGAAGCACAAATCCTGAAATGGGTGAACATGTGCGACCTGTTTCGAATTAAGGGGATCGCAGGCCAGTACGCAGAATTGCTGGAAGCGGCCGGCGTTGATACGGTCAAGGAACTGCGAACCCGCAACGCAGAGAATCTCGCGGCGAAGATGAAAGCGGTGAACGACGATAAAAATCTCACCCGTCAGGTACCCGGTGTGAATGCCGTGGCGAACTGGATTGATCAGGCGCAAGACTTGCCGCCAAAGGTGACTTACTAGGCCGCTAGACGACGACGGGTTCGATTTCTAAGGTGATGGCAAAGCGCTCTTGGATGTCAGCTTTTATGCGCGCTGCGAGTGCAAGGATGTCACCGCCGCTGCCTTGACCGTAATTGACCAATACAATCGCCTGGTGCTGGTGCACACCCACATCACCGAAACGTCGACCTTTCCATCCGGCATGATCGACTAGCCAGGCTGCGGGAATCTTAAAGTGCCCGTCATCCAACGGGTACGACGGCAGTGTTGGATATCGTGCATGCAACGCCTCGAGCTGCGCAGACGTTACGCATGGGTTTTTAAAAAAACTGCCCGCGTTGCCGAGATGTGTCGGATCGGGCAGCTTTTGTCGCCGAATTTGGCAAACGGCATCACACACGTGTTGTAACGTCAGATCATCTGTATGAATGTTGCCTAGCCTCTCACCCAAGTCACCATAGCCCAACGAGAAACACCTGCGTTTCCTGAGTCGCAGGTGGATGGCGGTAATGATGACGCGTCGGTGCCATTCTCCTTTAAACCGGCTGTCTCGATATGCCAGTGCACACTCATCGGCTGTAACGCTGTGTGTATGCCCGGTATCGGTGGCAATGAAATCCACACGCTCTAATGTGTCGGCGAGCTCTACACCGTATGCGCCGATGTTTTGAATCGGAGCTGCACCAACGTTGCCGGGTATCAAAGCCAGATTCTCAATACCGTAGTAGTTGTGCTTGACGCAGTACTGGACAAGTTCGTGCCAGACAACACCTGCGCTCGCCTTGATCAGGATTGTTTCAATGGTCTCTTCGTCAACCGTGATGTCCGCGTTGCATTGTTGGATGGTTAGCCCAGGCAAGTTGCGTGTTAGCACGAGATTACTGCCGCCACCGAGCGGAAACACAGGCTGTTTTGACTCGCGTGCCCAAAGGATGGCCTCCTGAACCTCTTCAAGGCACTGTGTCCTGATAAACGCCTCGGCTACGACATCAAAGCCAAAGGTGTTGTTGTCAATGAGAGAGTACTGGCTGGCGGGTGTCATGACAAAGTAGCGACGTCGGAGTCACGTCGTGTGGGTTAAACGCAAGGGATTATAGCAGAGTACTGCGAAGACACCGCCGCACAGAATGTACGGCGGCGCAGATCGGTGTGCTTAGGGACGACCGATGCACTGGTAGTCTATGCCTTGCTGGCGCATCACTCTTGGGTCATAAATATTACGACCATCAATCACGATCGGTTTCACGAGGCTACTCTTCACACGGTCCCAGTCAGGGCTGCGGAATTCTCGCCACTCGGTATTGATGAGCAATGCATCGGCGCCTTCAACGGCATCCAATGCGGTGCCCATTAAGGTCAGACGTTTTTCATCCGGGTAAAGGTGCCGCGCTTCGCTCATGGCGACCGGGTCATACGCGCGCACCTGGCCACCGTGCTCAAAAATACGCTCCATCAACACGCGAGAAGGTGCTTCTCGCATATCGTCGGTGTTGGGTTTGAACGATAGTCCCCACAGCGCAAAGGTTTTGCCGTCGATATTGCCATCAAAACGGGCCATGAGTTTGTCAAACATCACCAGCTTCTGCTGCTCGTTAACATCCTCCACGGCGCGCAACAAGCGTGCGTCGTAATCGCAGGCCGAGGCGGTGGCGATCAGCGCTTT
>DOIU01000246.1 GCA_003511825.1 Gammaproteobacteria bacterium
AAGTCAGGTGTCAGCCCCTTAGAAAACTCACCGATAGCAGATCCAACAAATGACGTGACTCAGGGTGAGTCTTTCAGCGTCTCTTCCGGTTTGCATCTCACAGAAGGTGTTGAGCTTGAAATTTCGGGCTATCCCTATCCCGGAGTTCATTTAGGCGTCGCCATCAATTTGATGGACAACGAGTTTAGGGAGAAAGACGACCCTAACTACGGCAAGTCCATTGATGGGTCTGTTGACGAGCAATACAGTGTGTTTGCGAACTATGAAATACAAGGCGGTTACTGGAAAGGTCTTAGCCTGGGCGCTACCTTTTTAGACGTAGGCACGCGACATTTTATTAGCCCGGTTGACCAAAATCAGCTCTATCTGGCGGGGTATAACAGAGTGGACTTGAATATGGGGTATAAAGGCTTTCCAGGGTGGGATATATCGTTGCTCGTCAGAAATGTCATGGATGAAAAGTATATTGAATCGGCTTCTTCCAATTACTTTCTTGGCAATTACTACGGTGCCCCCAGAGCGGCCTTACTGAAGGCAATGTTCAGCTTCTAACGCAAGACCCGTACGGTTTTCAGCCCTTCGGCATAGCGTACGCCGACGCTGTGTCCGCGCACGGTGGCGAGTGCTGTGATGCTCTCGATGGACCGGGGGTGCGGTGCTGCGCGCATCTCCTCGTGATACGCCGCCAGCGCTTTGCGCTTGTGGGCAAAGGTCTCGCTGATGTCTACCAACGTATCGGGGATGAAGCCGGGGCCGAGGTGGTCGCCGGCCCACTCCGTCGCGCTCGGTACTTCAAAGCTGTAGATCGCGCGCACCGGATGGCCCGCTTGCGGTCGGCAAGCGGTCAGTGTGGCTTGGAAGGTCCGCCGGTGGTCGATGTTGAGATCGTGGGCGTAATGCGTGTAAACCACCGTCGGCTGGTGCGTGGCAATGACGGCTTCGACCGCTTGCACGAGTTGCAGTAGCGGCACGCTGTCGAGTTGGTTGTCGGGGAAGTTGTGCTGTTCAAACTGCTGAATACCCAGAATCTTGGCAGCGTCATCACGCGCGTGCTGGCGTCGCGTGATCTCTGCGTCGCGGTCGTCCCCGCGTGCGCCGACGCCGTCGGTCATGAGCACGCAGGCCAGGCTATCGCCGGCGGCCGCGTGGCGGGCTAGGGTGCCGCCGACGCCCAGAGCCTCATCGTCAGCGTGAGCGGCGACGATCAGTACCGACTCAGTCATGCGGCAGCTCCGCTTGATCTTTGGTCTCTAGATTCAGCATATCCCATTGCAGCGGTTCTCCGGCTTGAATGTCGCGTGTGGCCGGCCTGCCGTCGATCAGATCCGTAAAGCGGATATGCAAGCCGCCACCCGGACGGATCGAGTCGAAGTTGCCGGTGTCTTTGGCTTCGGCGGCAAAGCGTAGCGGTTCTCCCGCCCGGATGGGCTTGACCGCCCAGAGTGAGGGTCGCACCGCGCGCGAGTGGATTTCTTTGGCGGTTGGCTCAAAACACACCTTGCCGTGGGTGCGCAGCGCGGCCTCGGCTTCGTCCGTGCTGTCGTAGGCGATGTGGCCGATCGCCTCGTAGGCGCGAATCATATCGACCATTTTCTTCAGCTCGGCCGGTTCGCGGCTGAACGGCCAGTCAAAGCCGCCGGCGTTGTTGGCGTTGAGCTGGCGTGCGTGGTCGCGGTCCATCAGCAGATGGACTTCGATGATTTTGGCGCCGAATTTTACCGCCTCTAAGGGGGTTACGTGCGCCATGGGGCGGGTCTTGGTTTGGTCGTCGGCAAAGATGGTGTGATCCGATAAGCCAACGGTGACGCCAAAAACTTCCTTGATCGCCTGCATGGTGCGCAGATTCACTTCGTCAAACGATGCCGGGTAGCCGCTGTTGCAGTGTGTGACCGCGATGTGCTCGCAGCCGACACGACGTAGCGTGTCGATGGATTCCTGCATCTCAAGAAAATCGGTCATCCCGTTGGAGATGATCACCGGCAGGCCCGTCTTGCCGACTTTTTCAATCAGCTTGATATCCACTGCCTCAAAGCTCGCGATCTTCATCACCGGCACCTGCATGTCCAGTAAGTGATCCACCGAGGTCTCGTCAAATGGGGTCGAGAATAAATGGATGCCGAGGCTGTTCGCGTAGTCGGCCAGGCCCTGGTGCCATTCCCACGGTGTCCACGCCTTTTGGTAGAGGCTGTAGAGGTCGATGTCTTCCCACATGGTGCCCTTGGGCTTGGTATCAAAATCCCGCGTCATGGTCTCGGCGCTGTAGGTCTGGATTTTGGCGGCATCCGCGCCGGCATCGGCCGCGGCTTTGATGATCCGCTTGGCTTCGTCGAAGTCGCCTTCGTGATTGCAGGAGACCTCCGCAATAATGTAGCAGGGGGCGTCTCCACCCACGGTGCAGTCGGCGATGGTAAAAGCTGTCATTCGGGTTTCTCTTGGGTCAATCGGACGGTGGCCGTGATGTCACCGTTATCGTGTTGGGTGGCGTCGGTAAAGGACAAGGTCCATTCACCGTGCTGGATAAATGCATGTGGGTAGCCTTCCGCGTCCAGCATGCGGATGGTGTCATACACCTGGCTGCTGTCGGCGTCCTGCGGGATCTCGCTCATCGCCGTTGTGCGGCGTTTGAACACCGTAGGCTCGCCGCTTTGCGGTGTTGGTGTGGGTTGCGTCTCGACGATGTCGCGCATCATCGCGTAGCTCATCTGCCCGGCGCGCGTCAGAATCTCTGTGGCACTGCCATCCAGCGATAAGGGTTGCTTGGCGTAGACCGGCCCGGCGTCGAGCGTCTCGACCATGCGCAAGGCGGTCAGCTGCGTATCAGTGTGCCCGCGCGCAATCAGGTTTTGCAGCGGCGAACCGCCACGGCCATAGGGCACGTCGGTCATATGGAAGCACACACACGCGTAGTCACTGACAATCTCTTGCGGCACGATCCACGACCAGTGCGGAAAAAACACATAGCGGGGGTTGATGTCACGCACCTTCTCGAGGGTGAGTGAGTCTTTGTCACTGAACAGATGCCAATTGCCCGGCAGTGCCGGGGTTAAGGCATGAAATGCCTCGATGTTCCAGCTCTTTACCGTGCAGACGAGGTAGTTGTTGTCCATTGAGCGCTTCAATTCCATGGTTATCAGATGTTTTCACGGGGCTGTGCCTCATTAAGGGCACTGTGCTTCACACTGCGCTGAGTTCCACCGCATCGCGATTATCAGGCGAGCGTGATGTGTCATCGTTTTGACCTGGTCAATAACATCCAAAAGATGTTCCACATTTCGCCCTGCAAGTATAGACGTCGGGTGACCACCCACAATGTCCGTATGTTTCCGAGAACGGTAGACCTCACGATGGAGCCAACTCTGGCAATATGGGCCTCAGTTTGCATGGCAGTATGATATTGCTATGGCAATATGACGTGACGGGTGCATGGACGAAGATGTGCCTGCGGTCGCGTGCTATGATACTGCGCTCGTCGCGGTTGATACCTCAATCTCAACCGGCCGCGATAGGGGTGCGAAGGATGGGAGTCAATGTCGAATAAAAAAACGCAAAACGATCACCTGGATGCCGTCAGGCCCGGGCGCCAGCTGGACATGGACACCTCTGTGCTCACCCAAGTGCACTTTGTGGGTAACCGGATCAACGCGACCGGGTCTGCGGGTTACCGCAAGTGGTTCGGGATCGGGATTTCAGAGTTTCGTTTGCTGGTGGTGATCAGCAATGAACCTGGTTGTACCGGTGCGCGGATTAACGAGATCATGGGGCTGGATCTGGGCGCTATCAGCCGAACGTTACGCCGCATGGAGGCCAAGGAGCTGGTCTTAAGCCAACCTCATCCGCGCCATCCTTCCTATTATTGCTGGCATCTGACGCAGGCGGGGGCAGATCTTCACGACCGCATCTGCGAGATGACGGATGCGCGCGAGGCCGCGATTCTGGCCGGGTTCAGCAAGGCCGAAGTCTTCCAGTTGCTGTCGTATTTGCACCGCCTGTCTGAAAATACGCGCAAACTCGAACAGATCGCCGCTGAGGGAATCGGGGAGGAGGATTCGCGCGACAGCGAATCTTGATTTCCTTCCACCCGCAACGCCACCTACTCACCGCTCTTCTTCGCAGCGCCTTTCGTGTTGCGCACCTGCCGCCGTTGTGACGGCGTGTCCCGCATTTTACCGTGATGTCTATTGATGTTGCTCCCCGGCGCGGGGATGCCGATTTCCACGAAGAATGTGCCCATGTTGGGGGGTGTGTTCAAGATGTGGTTGGACGAATAATCGCGGTTTCATATTGACATGGCAATATGATGCGATCAGAATGCATCTCACAGCTGAGCGACGTTCCGCGTTGACTCGGCGAGTCAACAGACAGTGACGTGATGAGAGGAGGAAACACCATGGCAGAGAATGAGCAAGATTATGCGGATACGTTCCGCTCCGGCGAGTTAACCACGGAGAACTTCGACGGCTGGTCCGACGAAATCAAAGCAGAGTTTACAAGCAACGAGTTCAATGGCCGCATTGGCACCGATTTGGTGTTTGAAAATGACAGTGTTCGCGTGTGGCATATGACCTTAAAACCGGGCGAAAAGATGGCGGTGCACCGACATGTGCTCACCTATTTCTGGACAGCCATCACGCCAGGGCGCTTTTTGCAACGCACTTACGATGGCACCACCTATGAGAGCGATTACGAGGCAGGTTTGACGCATTTTTACGACGTCAAAGCCGGCGAGTTTGCCCTGCACAATCTCGAAAACGTCGGCGATACCACGATGGTTTTTTGTGCGGTTGAGCTGAAGAAAGAGAGCGAAAACCCACCGTTGCCGGTCTGAGTCCCTTCGTCGGATGAGGCGTTTTTGGGTCGTGGCACGACCGCGACCCGTTTTTCGCATCGGTATCTGATCATGAAAATCGCAGCCGTTCAGCTCAATTCTCAGCACGATATTGCCGCGAATCTGGGGCAGATGCTGGACTGGATGTCCACAGCCATCGCGCAGCACAGCCCTGATCTGATTGCGTTGCCCGAATACGCCCTGTGTCTGAGTGGTGATCGCGCAGTCGCATGCGCCGGTGCCCAATCCCTCGACGCGAGTCCCGTGCTGCAGCGTCTGGCGGATTTTTCACGCGCTCACCGCGTCTACGTGCATCTGGGTAGCGTGGTTGAGCGGGCCGTCGACGGGCGATTCTATAACACCAGCCTTGTGTTTAATCCAGCGGGGCGCTGTGTGTCGGCGTACCGAAAAATACACCTGTTTGAGGTGGCCGCCGATCACGATTCACTGGACAGTGTGGTGCATTGCGAGACCGCCTTCCTGAGCCCGGGCAAATCGGTTGAGACGTTCGCGGTTGGGACTTGCATTGTGGGCCATAGCATTTGCTACGATCTGCGTTTCCCGAGTCTTTACGACAAGCTGCACGCGCAAGGTGCACGGCTGATGATGGCACCCTCAGCCTTTACCTACGCGAGTGGCAAAAAAGACTGGGCGCGGCTGATGCGGGCGCGGGCGCAGCAAACAGGCAGCTATCTGGTGGGCGCGAATCAATGCGGCAGTTACGACAATGGGCGTTTCTCCAGCTGGGGGCACACGATGATTGTCGATCCTCAGGGCGATATCGTGGCCGAATGCGGCGATGAGCCGGGGATGATTGCTGCGGCATTGGCGTAGAACGCGTTCGTACTCACTGCTGCCAGCGTAGACAGTTATGAGTCGGGCGGCGGTGAGCATACGCCAGCCGACGTCATTCCGTATCGTGACGCGGCGAGCGTGGGCGCTGTCCCGATGGCTTGGCAGGAGTGTGGTAATATCGCGGCCTGAGCCGAGTCCCATGGATTCGGGAGTTTTGCCTCGTGAAGGAACGCCGCCGACACATGTTTACCTTTCTCCACTCCGCCGATGTGCACCTCGACAGCCCACTCCGTGGCCTCGAGCGATACCCAGGTGCGCCGGTGGAGGATATTCGCAGCGCCACGCGTCGGGCCTTTGATCAACTCATCACCCGCGCCGAAGACGATCGCGTGGATTTGCTGCTGCTTGCCGGTGACATCTACGACGGCGACTGGCGCGACTTCAATACCGGCTTGTATTTCGCTCAGGGGATGCAACGTCTGGCGCGTGCGGGCATTCGCGTTTGCTTGATCTCCGGCAATCACGACGCAGACAGCCAGATCAGCCGACGGCTGCGGTTGCCGGACAACGTCGCGGTGTTTTCCACCCGCGCGCCCGAGACACGCACCTTCGACGACCTCGGTTGTGCCGTGCACGGGCAGGGCTTTGCCACCCGGGCGGTGACGGATAATCTCGCCTTGCATTACCCGGAGCCCGTGTCGGGCCTGTTCAATATTGGCTTGTTGCACACCGCGCTCGAGGGCCGGGCGGGGCATGATACCTATGCGCCTTGCAGTGTCGCCGATCTGAGTGGACGCGGGTATGACTATTGGGCGTTGGGCCATGTTCATCAGCGCGAAGTTGTGCACCGTGACCCCTGGATTGTGTTTTCCGGTTGCTTGCAGGGGCGGCACATTCGTGAACCCGGCGCACACGGATGCACCCACGTGACCGTGGATGACAGCGGCGACGTCTCAGTGCAAGCGCTGGCGCTGGACGTTTTTCGATGGCATGGGGTGACGGTGGATATCGCAGCGCTGGGCAGCGTTGACGAGGTGCTCGCCGCCGTTGATGTCGAGTTGCGCGCGTGCCATGAGCAGGCAGACAATCGCCCAGGTGCGGTGCGTGTGGTGCTCCAGGGGCGCAGCCGTTTGCACACGACCTTGCAGCGTGAGCTGGATAGCCTGAGCTCCGAGTGTCGCTCACTGGCCAATGCCTTGCACGCGCCGGCGTTCTGGCTGCAGAAAGTGGTGTTGCAGACGCAGCCCTTGGCACGGATGGATGCGACGTTGCACGATGCCGCAGTGACGGATATGCGCGCCTACATTGATGAACTGCTGGCCGACCCCGAGCGCACCCAGGCATTGATTGAGGCCGAGGCCGGCAGTCTGCTGCAAAAGCTGCCGGCAGAGATCCGTCGCGACGCCCTTGCCGATGTACTCGAGCCCGAGGGCGCGGCCGAGCTGTTGCGCGACAGTGGTGACTACTTGCTCAGCCTG
>DOIU01000105.1 GCA_003511825.1 Gammaproteobacteria bacterium
CATACCGATTTTGAAAAAGGCTTTATTCGTGCTGAAGTGATTGCCTATGATGATTTTGTTGAGCACGGTGGCGAAGCAGGGGCCAAGGATGCAGGAAAGTGGCGCCTTGAAGGCAAAGACTATCTTCTGTTCGAAGGTGACGTTGTGCATTTCCGATTTAACGTCTAAAACCTCGGTCAGCGCTTGACAGGCCCAGGTATTGCGGCCAAAATTGCGCGCTTACTCGGCTATGTAGCTCAGCTGGTTAGAGCACAGCACTCATAATGCTGGGGTCGCAGGTTCGAATCCCGCCATAGCCACCAAACTCTCCAAAAAGGCGATTGACTTGATCGCCTTTTTTTGTGGGACGCTTGAGTACCACATGTGTTTGCTCCGCCTCAAATTGCCGTCTTCTGGCATCAAACGTCCTATGATATCGCCCTTAGCCCGCGCGATTGCTTGCCCGGCAGTGTCCTTTCTTGCATTAATGTGGCCTAGAAGATGGCACGTGTTAATCGCGCCTGTATTCACTTGGGCTGATCCCGGTCCAGCCTTTGAACGCGCGTGAAAACGCTGCTGTGTCAGAGAACCCTAGCAGACTGGATATCTCGCTCACCAGCTTGCCTTGGTGGCTAAGCAGATGGATGGCCTTATCGCGGCGGATGCGGTCTTTCAGCTCTTGGAAGGATGTGCGTTCCTCAGTGAGGCGTCGGCGTAAGGTGCGGCTGGTCGTGTGTAGCGCTTGGGCCAGGTCATCAATGCGTGCTTCGCCGACACGATCATAGGCAGCGAGAAAATCCAAGGATTTGCGCGTGAATTGTGGCGAGTAAGTTTGGCGCGTTACCCAATTGAGCGGCGAGTTTTCTAAGTGCTGGCGCAGTGATTCAGGGGTTTGAATGATAGGGCGTTGCAGTTCTGTATCGGCCACGACTAAAGCATTACGCTCGCAGCTGAACAGCACCTGGCATGGGAAGATGAGGGCAAATTCCGTGTGATAATGTGGCTTGGGATAGCATAGCTCGACCCGCAGCAGAGGTATGCGTTTGCCACAGAGCCAACTCGGAAACCGATGAAACATGAGCATAAAAAACTCCAGCAAGGTATTGCTGGCATCTAGCGCCGGTTGGTCGCGCACAAACACAAATGCCGCCTCACCTTCTTCTTCCTGGAGGCGCATTTGCAGCCCCTTATCCAGCAGGGCATAAAAGCGCGCGCTGTGGGCATATACGCTACCTAAGTCGGGCTTAATCACGGCCTGTTTTGCTAACAGGGTGAAGGTGCCGTGCCGGCATTGATGGCTGGCCATACCCAGGAATTCGTCGTCGGCTTGCTGCCAGAACTGTAATAGCAGGCGGCTGAATTGTGCCGCCGTCATGCGCAAGTGGGACTTGTTGGCGACAGACTCATCCAGTCCCGCAGCATCCAGTAACGCGTTGATGTCCATCGCGTTGCGGTGGGCCGACGCTACCAATGTCTGCGCATAGTGCATAGAGACTGAGTCGTGTTCAGGGAGCATGGCGAACGTCATGATTGATTGTGAAAATGCACTAAAATTATAGGTGGATTGTCCGAAAATGTTAAGTGATAGTCAGCTTTCAACATCGCTTGATCGCGCACTTTTACCGATAATCAACCCTTATAAATATAAGGGTATTGTTGCTGGAACTGCGTCAGCATAAGATGCGGACGGTGGCAGCTGAGCACCGCCATCGGCGAGAAGAGGAGAGACATCATGAGTCATTGCGATCACAACATCCCGTACGACTGCGTCGTACCCAACCTCTTGCGAGGCTCGTGTTGCGTGGGGGTGTGCTATGAGTGAACGCGAGTCTATGGAATTTGATGTGGTGATCGTTGGCGCTGGCCCTTCGGGTTTGTCAGCCGCTTGTCGACTGGCTCAGCTCGCTGAAGAAAATGACCAGGAGCTCACCATTTGTGTGGTGGAAAAGGGTTCCGAAGTCGGGGCACATATCTTGTCGGGCGCCGTGATTGAGAGCCGCGCTTTAGATGAGCTTTTTCCCGATTGGCAGGAAGACCAAGACGCTCCTCTCAAGACATCTGTCGCGCGTGACGAGGTTTATTTGCTGCATAGCGCGCAAAAGGGCATCAAACTGCCCAATCTCTTTGTACCCAAGACGATGCACAACGATGGCAACTATGTCGCCAGCGTGGGTAACTTGTGTCGCTGGTTGGCCGAGAAAGCCGAAGCCTTGGGGGTGGAGGTATTCCCAGGTTTTGCGGCGGCAGATGTGATCTACGGCGAAAAAGACGAGGTTTTGGGTATTGCCACCGGTGATATGGGGCTAGCGGCTGATGGCAGCGAGAAAGACGGTTTTATGCCGGGTATGGATCTGCTCGCAAAGTACACCTTATTTGCCGAGGGTTGCCGCGGACATCTGGGCAAGATGCTCTACCAGAAATACGCTCTCGACGCCGACGCGGATGCTCAGCACTACGGCATTGGGATTAAAGAGCTGTGGGATATACCCGAGGATCAGCATGAACCCGGCTTGGTGGTGCACGGTGCGGGCTGGCCGCTGGGAAAGGGCAGCAGCGGTGGTTTCTTTCTCTACCATGCGGAAGACAACCAGGTTGTGGTTGGCCTGATTGTCGACCTCAATTACAAAAATCCATGGCTAAGTCCGTTCGATGAATTCCAACGACTGAAGCACCACCCGGTACTCGCCAAGCATTTGGGAGGCGGCACGCGGGTGTCT